>NZ_DEZM01000195.1:7666-30469 GCF_002364825.1 Acinetobacter sp. UBA3132
TCATATAGGGCAGCAATATAAAATGCTTTCCCATCCTTACGTCTTACACCCCAGCGCTGTGGCTTATTATCAAAATATTTAGACTCATAAAACTCTGTTACCGGGATTACGCCAAATTTACATTTCGCTGTTGCCTCGGCAAAACTAGGCTTCTGCAGCAAGGTTTCGTTACGAGCATTATAGGTGCGAGTTCCGATGGTTTTATCCTCAGCCCATTTTGGAATCAAACCAAAATTCACCGAGCGCCATTCCAAACCAAATTCTGACTTGAATAACAAAGGCAGCTGATAATTGGGATAGACTTCTTCCGGATATTCAAACGGAATTTCAGGAAGATTAAGGTCATGCAGTTGCTGCAAGGTGAGCGGTTTAAAATTAGCGCACATAAAGTCTTTAAAAACAAAAAATCACCGAAATATTATAATACTTCGGTGATCACAGACCTGTGTGTTTTTGCTAACAGGACTATTGTTTTGGCAAGGTCATCCAATGTGTGCGGGTAAATTCCTCAAAGATCCAACGTCCATTAAAACGCCCCAGACCTGAGTTTTTCTCCCCACCAAATGGTGCATTCGGTTGGTCTGCAACCGTAATTCCATTAATGTGCGTCATACCCGCATCTATTTGAGCAGCAAAACGTTCACCACGTTCAATATTTGAGGTACAGACTGCGCTGGAAAGCCCAAAGCGAGAGTTATTTGCCAAATTCAGTGCATGTTCTTCATCATCTGCTTTTAGGATCGGTAGAATCGGACCAAAACTTTCTTCCTGAGCGATTTCAAAGTAAGGATCGACATGAGTAAAGATATGCGGTGCCACTACATTTCCTTCTATACCGCCTTCATAGACCAGCTGTGCATCTAGTTGTTTGGCATGTTCGATAATCTTGCGATGCTTTTCAACTTGGCTCTGATTAATAATTGGTCCAATGATGGTTTCTGGCAAGTCTGGATTACCCACAGGGATGGTTTTCACCCGCTCTATCAGTTTATCTACATAAGCATCATGCAGGCTCTGATCAACAATGACCCGATTGGTGCTCATGCAGATCTGTCCTTGATGCATAAAGCGTCCCATAACAGTAAGTTCTACTGCCAGATCCAGATCTGCATCATCCAGAATGACCAGTGGTGCATTGCCACCCAATTCCAGTGCAAGACGTTTCATACGCGAACTTGACAGTGCTTTACTTCCCACCCCCTGCCCAACTTCAGTTGAACCGGTAAATGAAATCATTTTTGGAATAGGATGTTCGACAAAATAATCACCGATTTCTTTGCCAGTACCGACTATCACATTAAAGACACCATGTGGCGTACCCGCTTCTTCGAATAATTTTCCAAGCAGTGTTCCACCTGTGACCGGCGTATCGCTGGCCGGCTTGAGCACAACCGTATTTCCGCAAGCGATTGCGGTAATAACTGAACGCATGGATAAATGAAAAGGGAAATTCCAAGGGCTGATTACTGCAATCACACCAAGCGGTTTACGTATCACAATACTTTTACGTGCAGGATCTCGACTTTCCAGCTCTTCTGGCTGGATTAAATCCGGGAATTTGGCACTTTCCTGAATGATTCCCAGCGATGCATCTACTTCAAGATTTGCCTTAAAGCGCGTACTACCAGATTCCTGGATCAACCAGTCTACAATCTCTTCACGGCGTCGCTGAATGATATTGGCCAGGTTTTGGATCAGCCCTTTACGCACCTGAACCGAAGTTAAGGCACCTTGCTCAAACGCTGCCAGCGCTGCCTGATAAGCACTATCTACATCATCAGTACTTGCTGCCTGCAAGGTAAAAATTTCCTGTTGAGTATAGGGATTAAAATTTTGAATCGTGTGGATCGAGCTGCCTTGCTGCCATTGCCCGCCAATAAATTGTTGATCTAGATTTTGATAGGCTGTCATTTCCATCCCTACAACTTGTGAATTTTTCTCTACTTTATCAGAACAATTTTATAGATCAGAGCTGAGCGACGAATTGTTACGCTTTTATCGACAAATTTATATGTTCTCTATTTTTAATAACTGATTCATTTTAGATAGCCAACAAAAAAGCCTCCGAAGAGGCTTTTTTAGATCAGACAGGATTAGTCACCTGTATAACCTTTCAATTTTAAACGCGCTGCATGAAGTAAAGGCTCTGTATAACCTGCAGGTTGCTCACCACCCTTGAAAATCAGGTCAGAAGCAGCCTGGAATGCAATATTGTTATCAAAGTCAGCTGCCATTGGCGTGTAGAATGGATCATTGGCATTTTGCTCATCCACAATTTTTGCCATACGCTGCATCACTTCTTCAACCTGTTCACGAGTTACGATACCGTGACGCAACCAGTTTGCAACGTGTTGAGAAGAGATACGTAAAGTTGCGCGGTCTTCCATCAAACCTACATCGTTGATATCAGGCACTTTTGAACAACCCACACCCAGATCCACCCAACGAACTACATAACCCAGGATACCCTGACAGTTATTTTCCAGTTCTTTCAGTTTCTCTTCTTCTGTCCAGTTGGTGTTGGCCGCCAATGGTGGTGTTAACAAGTCATCAAGAGGCAATGCTTCAGTTGCAAGTAATTCTTGCTGGCGGTTTGCCACATTAATTTGATGGTAGTGAATCGCGTGAATCACTGCGCCTGTTGGAGACGGTACCCATGCACAGCTTGCGCCTGCTTCTGGATGCTCAGTCTTGGTTTTGTACATGTCTAATAGCATATCCGGTTTCGGCCACATACCTTTACCAATCTGCGCTTTACCACGTAAACCTGTTTGCAAACCGATCATTACGTTACGGTTTTCATAAGCCGGGAACCATTTTTGACCTTTAATTTCACCCTTACGAACGAATGGACCTGCTTCCATGAAGGTATGGATTTCGTCACCAGTACGGTCCATGAAACCGGTATTAATGAAGATCGTGCGGTCTTTGGCCTGAGCAATACAGTTTTTCAGGTTAACAGAAGTACGGCGTTCTTCATCCATAATCCCGATTTTCAGGGTTTTTGCAGGTAAGCCAAGCGCTTGTTCAGCACGCTCGAACAGTTCTACTGCAAATGCCACTTCTTCAGGACCATGCATTTTTGGCTTCACGATGTACATCGAACCTTTACGTGAGTTCTTGATCGTGTTTTCACCACGAATGTCAGCAATCGTAAGAAGCGGAGTAACCAATGCATCCATGATGCCTTCATAGATTTCTTCGCCATCTACCAAGATCGCCGGGTTAGTCATCAAGTGACCTACGTTACGAAGTAACATCAATGAACGGCCGTGAACTTTAGTTTCACCACCTTCCAGATTTTTGAAGGTACGGTCAGCATTCAGTTTACGGGTAACTGTCTTACCGTTCTTTTCAATTGACTCTTCAAGCGTACCGCGCATCAAGCCTAACCAGTTACGGTAGCCTTCTACTTTTTCTTCAGCATCAACGGCTGCAACTGAGTCTTCCAAGTCTTGGATTGTGGTTACAGCAGCTTCAAGAACTACGTCTTTTACGCCAGCTGCATCAGTTTGACCAATTGCGCTTGCTGCATCAATTTGGATGATTGCATGTAGACCATTGTTTTTAAGTACAACTTCTGTCGGTGCAGCAGCTTCGCCGTTATAACCGACGAATTTAGATGCATCTGCAACAGTTGTTGTAGAGCCATCTTTTAGCGTTACAACCAGCGCATTACCTTCAACTGCATATTTGGTTGCATCAGCATGTGAACCATTTGCCAATGGGAAAGTTTCGTCTAAGAAGTTTTTCGCAAATGCGATAACTTTTTCGCCACGTTTTGGATTATAGCCTTTACCCTTTTCTGCGCCATCTTCTTCAGAGATTACGTCAAAACCGTAAAGTGCATCGTATAAAGAACCCCAACGTGCGTTTGCCGCATTTAAGCAGTAACGTGCATTACGTACAGGTACCACTAACTGTGGGCCTGCCAATAGTGCAATTTCTTCATCTACGTTTTCAGTCGTAATTTGAAAATCTTCTACTTCTGGTAGCAAGTAGCCAATTTCAGTCAAGAAAGCTTTGTAAGCTTGTAATTCAAATGTGTTATTGCGGTGCCATTCATCGATTTTCGCCTGAATGTCATCACGCTTAGCCAAAAGTGCTTTGTTTTTAGGGCTAAGATCAACAACGACTTGTTCAAAGTTCTTCCAGTATGTTTCGCTGTCCAAACCAGAACCTGGTAGTGCTTCATTTTCGATAAAATCGTAAAGTTCTTTAGCAATCGCTAACTTGCCTTTTTGAATACGTGCAGTCATTGTCTTTCCTGATATTGCTACTTTTTATACAAGAGATTCTAGTATAACGATTAAAATTTAGCTGAATAGTACTATCACATTCCTAAATAATGATCATTTTATTTAGCGTCACCCTCATGTCCGCTAATATTGATCAGAATGTTTCGTCATCAATTCACTAAATACCCTCATGACAGTGTATAAAGTTTTCGAAATGTAGAAATTAGACTTAAGTTCAGATTTTCGCACAAAAATCACGCATTTCCATATACATTGTCATTCTTGAAGTCCGATTAAGCCATGAAATGTGCTTATTGTCGATAAACTGCCCAGTAATTTTGCATAAAAAAAAGCGCCGGTTAACCGACGCTTTTTGAAGCTTTATTCAGTATTGCTGGAGGCAATTTTCTCAATCTGGCGATGCTCCGAATGCAAGTATTCATCTGATTGCATTTCCAGCAGACGTGAACGGGTCCGTTCAATCTCGAAAGCCAGTTTTTCACCTTGGTAGATGTCAATGATATTGTCTTCAGAAGTGAGTAGCAATTTCACACCACGGTCATAGAATTCATCTACCAGGTAAATGAAACGGCGTGTACCATCATTCAAGAAGTCGGTCAGGTGCGGCACATTGCTGACCAGCACAGTATTATAGATATTGGCGATTTCAATAAAGTCAGCCGGACTACGCGGTTTCAGGCACAGTTCTGCAAATTCACACCATAATACATCTTCGGTATGTGCCACAGTTTCGACAATACGGTTATTGATGATGATCGGTTCATCAGAATGCTGCTGGGTCTGGGTTAGTGCGCTAAAACGCTGTGCCATCCAGTTTTTATTATCATGCGTTAACGGGAACTTGAATAACTGTGCCTGTTTGAGTACACGCAAACGATAATCCACACCTGCATCGACATTTAGAATTACACAATTCTTTTTTACCAGCTCAATGGTCGGAATAAAACGGTCACGGTGGATGCCATTTTTATATAGGCCATCTGGGGCAATATTCGAGGTCGCGACCAAGGTAATGCCGCGCTCAAACAGTTTCTGAAACAGATCACTAAGGATCATGGCATCGGTTACATTCGATACGAAAAATTCATCAAAACAGATGACCACGGCATCTTTATAAATCTGGTCTGCCACCAAATCTAGCGGATTACGTTGACCAGATAATTTGTTCAGCTCACGATGCACATGCTGCATAAAGTGGTGAAAATGCATGCGGATTTTACGGCGAAATGGAATGGAATCGTAGAACTGATCCATCAGCCAAGTTTTACCACGACCTACACCACCCCACATATACACACCTTTCGGTGAGGTTTGACGGCGGAAACGGCGGAATGCTTTCTTGGAAGCCTTAAAGCGTTGAATTAACTCCACCCAGACACGGTCTAGCTCATGTACTGCAATCGCTTGTGCATCATCCGGCATGAACTGCCCCGAAGACAGTGCCTGTGCATAACGTTCTGCAGGAGATAAGGGGCTAAAGGCGTTGTGCTGATGTGAATTTAAGTCGGACATAAGGTTCATTACTATTGAGATTCATAAAAAATTATAGCGAAGATTTAACTTCAAGCCATAACACTTTGGCATTAGCAAACTTAGGTTATTTTACATATTGGCGTGGACTCTGACCAAACCAGCGTTTAAATGCGTGATTAAACGCCGCCGGTTCAGAATATCCTAGCAATTCTGCAATCATTTCAATTGAATATTGTTTATATTCAATCATTCTTAAGGCTTTATCCTTAATGATATCTTCACGGATCTGCTTATAACTGGTATTCAGCTGCTGTAGCTGATGCCGTAAGGTCCGTTCCGGAATATTCAAGGCTTGCGCAGTTTCTGCCATGGTCGGCATTCCTCCACTTTGCAGCTCCAAATAGTCCTGCACTCGTTGGATTAATGAAGGTGTCTTTTCATCTTCACGCAATCGTTCCAGTTCAGCAATACACTTCTTTTCATACAGCTTGAAGGTCATCTCATCTGCTGAAGGAATCTTGACATTTAACACCGCTTCATCAAACCAGAAAGCGGCCTGATCGGCATTGAACTGTACCTGATGCCCATAATAATCATGGTAGAGCTGTAACTGTTTTAACTCTTCCGGCTTTGGAAATGGCAATTCAATCCTTACTTCAGGCACCGAAAGTCCCATCATCTTGTACAAGTCCTGAATAAACTTGTAAGTCCCAGAGATTTCAGCCTGCGCGACCAGCTGACCTAATTGGTCCTGCACATTACTTGGACAATAGCAAAGTGCAATGCGATGCCTAGCCTGCTTGAAACTCATTTCCCCAGTCAGATGGGTTAACTGCTGAAAACGGATACCATGAATTAGTGCATCTCTCACGGTAGGACTAGTCACCAGTAGCATGAGCAGCGGGCCATATCCTGCCAGTGCATAATGCTGTCCGATTAAGATCCCTTTTTCTGGTGCAACTCCCTCACCTACAACTTTGAGTACATCATATTCCAGACTGGGATGAATGATCGACGTAGGATCAAGGTCATCTATACGCAGCCCGATATTGTCCAGCTTATGCTCCAATGCAATGCCTGCCTTGCGCATCCCCTGAATCAAGTACATCAAACTGAGTATCGATCTCTTCATTGCGATTTGAATTTAATAGGATTGTTCCTGTTTTACTATAAATTTTAAAAATTCTCTATTGCCGTTTTGATCAATTTTGTCGTCTTATTAATCATGTTTGATCTTAGAACTTTACAATATTCTAATAAATCTGGATATGCACGGATTGCACAGCATGAATACTACAAAGAAAAATAACACAACCAAAATTGCTATTATTGGTGCAGGTTTTGGCGGAATTGCAATGGCCATTCGTTTGCAACAACAAGGAATTACAGACTTTATAATTCTTGAAAAGTCCAATGATTTTGGCGGTACTTGGCGTGAAAATCAGTATCCGGGTGCAGCCTGTGATGTGCAATCTCACATGTATTCTCTATCTTATGCACCGAAAGCTGACTGGTCAAAAAGATATGCAGAAGCGCCGGAAATCTTTGTCTATATTCAACAACTGGTCAAAGAATTCAATGTTCCTGCATTTACCCGTCTAAATACCGAAGTTAAAGCTGCACATTATGATGAAAAGCGTTGTCGCTGGGCATTAACTTTAAATGAAGATGAACAGCTGGAAGCACAATATGTCATTTTTGCATCCGGTCCTTTGCATGTCCCGCAAATTCCGAAGATTAGCGGAATCGAAAAATTTAAAGGTAAAGTCTTCCACTCCTCTCAATGGGATCACAGCTATGACCTCACTGGTAAAAATGTCACTTCGATTGGAACAGGTGGCAGTGCCATTCAGTACATTCCAGAAATCGCTCCACAATGCAAACAGCTCTATGTGATGCAGCGCACTGCAGCCTGGGTGATTCCACGTGATAAGCGGCTGTATCATGATTTGGAAAAGAAGCTTTTTGCACGCTTTGACTGGTTTCGAAAATTACATCGTATTCGTCTGTACTGGTCGAATGAATCCCGTGTCGTCCCTATCGTAAAACCGACCGTGATGAAATATACACAGAAACTGGCTGAAGCTTATATCCGCTATCAGGTCAAAGATAATAAAGTTGCCCAAAAGTTAATCCCAGATTACATCATGGGTTGTAAACGGATTCTGGTTTCCAATAAATATTTCCCCACCTTTAATCGGCCTAATGTCGAACTGGTCACTGACACAATTCGGGAACTGACAGAAGACAGCATTATTACTGCAGATGGTAAAAAACGGCCGATTGACTGCCTGATTTATGGCACAGGTTTTATTACTGATCCGCGTATTTATCTGAAAAACTTTGAATGCACTGGTCTAAATGGCATCAAGCTCAATGAGGTCTGGAAAGATGGTGCGGAAAGCTATTATGGTATCTGTATCAAGAGTTTCCCGAATTTGTTCCAGCTGCTTGGTCCAAATACTGTGCTGGCGCATAACTCGGTCCTGTTTATGATCGAGTCACAAGTAGAATATATCCTGCAGTTAATCCAGATAGTTGAACAATCGCATACTGAGGCGATCTTGGTCAAAGATGAAGTACATGAGCAGTTTAACGCACAGGTACAACACATGATGGAGAATACTGTCTGGCAATCAGGCTGCGTGAGCTGGTATCAACAGGATGGCGGCAAAAATTTTGCCTTATGGCCCACTTACACCTGGAAATACTGGCTGAAAACCAAATGGGCTAATCCATCAGATTACCATTTACTGGGTAAAGCCAGTTAAAGCAACAACATAATCGTTAAAGGGATGGCATAATATGGAAAATTTTTATTTTTCCTGATTATGCAATCCTTTTGGCTTATCTTCCAATTACTGTTTTGTCTGGCGATCGGCTTTCTTTGTGCCAGAAAGTTGCCTCAAACTGTTGTTAAAGTATCTTTTGCCGTTCTACCCTATTTTAGTTATGTGCTACTGATCGCGATTGCTTTTGAGTTTTCACAACTTCTCGATGAACTCAAGCACCCTTATCAAATTCTGAGTACCTCTCTCAGTATTGCAGGGATCACTTCACTCGGTGCCTTTGCCTGTTGTTATCTGCTGTTTAAGTGGGCAGGTTATCAACCTTCCTCAGGACGGGTTTCTACACAACTGGTAATTAAATCACTCATCAATATCAGTTATGCCTTTATTGCGCTCGGCATAGGTTATTTGCTGCATGCGGGTTTAGGTAGCTTAAATATTCAGGCACAAATCAGTACCTGGCATTTACTGCTTGTGTTTATGTTCCTGATCGGACTCGATCTTGCCTATTCCCCACTCGACCGCTCATGGCTAAACTGGAAAATTCTACTGGTACCACTCGGTTGTATTCTCGGTTCACTACTGAGTGTACTGCTCTATGGCATATGGCAATCTGATATCAGACTTCAAGACCTGATTATGCTATCGCAAGGTTATGGCTTCTACTCGATGAGCGGTATTGTGGTGACTGAACTCAGGAATGCTGAATTGGGCAGTATTGCACTGATGAATGATCTGTTTCGGGAGATCTTTGCAATTCTACTGATGTATTGTCTTGGCTGGCGCTATCCACGTGCTGCAATTGCAGCTGCAGGTGCAACATCCATGGATGTCACCTTACCGATGGTAAAACAGGCCTGTGGTAATGATTTTATTCCGCATGCCATGTTGAGCGGCTTTATTTTGTCGGTATTGGCACCGATGATGGTCAGTGTTTTAGCAGCCATCTAATTCATTAGCTCTCTTTAAATCTCTCCCAAAGGGAGAGAAGCGAAGCTTTTAAAATAATAGAAGAAGCCCCCCTTGAAAATGAAGAGCCTCAAAATATATTTTGAGTATACAAGGGTGAGGGAAAATATTGAAGAATCATGTTCAAATACTTAAGTTAATCTCCTGATAGCTCTCCTACTGTATCAACCATCTCTGAAGCCAGCTCTACAATATCAACACCATCAAGACGCGACATCCAGTTCCATGAACTCGCAGAGTTATACTGTTTCTGGAGTCGTTGCTGTTCAAGCTGATCTGCTATTTTTTCCAATTCATGATTTTGTTCCAGTAATTTTTGTTCTCGCGTTTTCATTGTAAATTCCTTTTTTATTTTTATATTGTTTTTTCAATGTATAAAAAAAGCCTTTCGTTTGAAAGGCTTTTTATCGGATTGATAGAATTACAAGGTTGCCAGAATATCTTTTAAAGTCTGACGCATATTTTCAGATTTGGTAATTGGACGACCAATCACCAAATGCGTCGAACCATCTAGCATTGCCTGCTTTGGCGTTACGATACGTTTTTGATCATCAGCATTTGAGCCTTCCGGACGGATCCCCGGCGTTACCAATGCAAAGTCTGCACCAAGTGTTTCGCGCAGCATTTTTGCTTCTTGCGCAGAACACACCACACCATCTAGACCACTGTCTTTGGTCAAAGCAGCAAGACGTTTCACATGCTCAAAGGGTTCAATATCCAGACCGATATCTTTTAAATCTTCACGACCCATTGAAGTTAATACCGTTACCGCGATCAGTTGGGTACTATAATTCCCAGCTTTAAGACGCTCGACACAGGTTTCCATCATTTTACGACCGCCAGAAGCATGTACATTCACCATCCATACACCCAAGTCTGCGGCTGCACATACTGCCTGCGCAGTAGTATTTGGAATATCGTGAAATTTCAAATCAAGGAAAACTTCAAAACCTTTATCTTGCAGTGCTTTGACGACTGATGGGCCTTCATGGGTAAATAACTCTTTACCAATTTTTACACGGCAAAGCTCAGGGTCTAATTGCTCGGCAATCGTCAATGCGTCATATTGGCTTTTTGCATCCAAGGCAACGATAATACTCATAACAAGACCCTTTAAATTGACAAAATTAAGGCATTATACGGATTTCAGCTGTATGAACAAATATATAAATTATGAAAACTGTTTCTTAATTCAATTTAAATCTTTTATTTGTAAAACATTTTTTTTAATTAATTTTATTTTTAATGGGTTTATAAAACTTAAAGCATAAAAAAGCACCCTGAGCAAGACTCAGAGTGCTTTAAATATAATCAGGAGAAGTTTAAATAGTCAAAGTTATGACATCACATCCTTATAAAGGTGTCGAAGGTCGATCTTGAGGATGGATATCAACAACTGTCTTTTCATGGCGTGAATGAGCAGCTGCTTCTGCTGCCATTAGTTTCGCTGTATTCAGCTGCTCTTTACGCAGGTGGTCTATGTCTTTACGCAATCGCTTAATTTCCCAGCTGTTTTGGAAAACTTTAAATACCTGTACACCCAGCAATAGGCCAAGAATGACACCCAATGACAGTGTCAACAACAATAACAGGCCTAAACGCATTGCAGGAACCTGAGTAAATAACAGGTCTACAGATAGTTCAGTTCCATTTTGCAATACCAGTGCCAGTGAATACCCAAATACAACGAGTAATAAAACGACGAGTACGTAACGCATAACACGCCCCTTGAATTATTTGTTTGCTGATTCGTTTACAGCATCACGTAGTGCCTTACCTGGTTTGAAGTGTGGAACCGCTTTTGCTGCGACTTCAACAGACTTACCGGTTTTCGGGTTTCGACCAATACGTGGCTCGCGATGATGCAATGCGAAGCTGCCAAACCCACGAATCTCAATACGGTTGTCTGTCGATAATGCTTCGATCATTTGATCGATCATGATCTTCACAGCTTCTTCAACTAAAGGCTCAGCTAAATGCGGGTTCTTTAGGGAAATACGCTCTATTAAATCAGACTTATTAAGTGCTTCAGTAGTCATCTGCGACCTCTTTAATTATCAAGCTACTTGGACTCTCTATGGCGATAATAACCTGTTTAAATACAAAACGGTAGCGCAATAATTAAATACTACGCTACCGTTTACAGTAATCGTTCAGAAAATATTAGTTAACTTACATTAACAATACATTTCCTGTGCTTACTTAGTTGCTCATTTGCGCCTTGATCAAGTCACCAATAGTCTTAGGACCATTTTCTTGACCAGCAGCAGCTGTTTTCAAGTTAGCAACAGCTTCTTTCTCTTCAGCTTCGTCTTTCGCTTTGATAGACAAGTTGATAGAGCGAGATTTACGATCTACATTGATGATCTTAGCTTCAACTTCTTGACCAACTTCAAGGAACTTAGTTGCATCTTCAACGCGGTCGCGGTTGATTTCAGATGCTTTAAGAGTCGCTTCAACTTCGTCAGCTAACTTAACTGTAGCGCCTTTAGCGTCAACAGCAGTTACAGTACCTTTAACAAGCGCACCGCGTTCGTTAGCAGCTAAGAAATCGTTGAATGGATCGCTGTTCAATTGTTTGATGCCAAGGCTGATACGGTTGCCTTCAGCGTCTACAGACAAGATAACCGCTTCAACTGTGTCACCTTTCTTGTAACGACGAATCGCTTCTTCGCCTTGTTCATTCCAAGAAATGTCAGACAAGTGAACTAGACCATCGATACCGCCTGGTAAACCAATGAAGATACCAAAGTCAGTGATAGACTTGATCGTACCAGATACTTTCTCGCCTTTGTCGTGGTTCTTAGCAAACTCTTCCCATGGGTTAGCACGAGTTTGTTTGATACCAAGAGAAATACGACGACGCTCTTCGTCTACTTCAAGAACCATAACGTCAACTTCGTCACCAATCTGAACAACTTTAGATGGGTGGATGTTTTTGTTAGTGTGATCCATTTCAGACACGTGTACTAGACCTTCAACGCCTTCAGCGATTTCTGCGAAACAGCCGTAGTCAGTTAGGTTAGTTACGCGAGCTTTAACGATAGAACCTTTAGGGTAACGGCTCATGATCGCTAACCATGGATCTTCGCCTAATTGTTTAAGGCCTAAAGATACGCGGTTACGTTCGCGGTCGAATTTAAGTACTTTAACAGTAACTTCTTGACCAACTTCAACAACTTCTGATGGGTGCTTGATACGTTTCCAAGCCATGTCAGTGATGTGAAGAAGACCGTCGATACCGCCAAGGTCAACGAACGCGCCGTAGTCAGTAAGGTTCTTAATCGTACCAGTAACTGTTTGACCTTCTTCAAGCTGAGCAAGAAGCGCTTCACGGTCAGCTGAAGATTCAGCTTCCATAACAGCACGACGTGAAACAACAACGTTGTTACGTTTAGCGTCAAGCTTGATTACTTTGAATTCTAACTCTTTGCCTTCTAAGTGAGTCGTATCACGAATAGGACGAGTATCAACTAAAGAACCAGGAAGGAACGCACGTACTGGACCGATGTCAACAGTGAAACCGCCTTTAACTTTACCAGAGATAACACCAGTAACAATTTCGCCGTCTTCAAAGATTTTTTCAAGTTTAGTCCAAGTCTCAGCGCGTTTAGCTTTTTCGCGAGAAAGAACAGTTTGACCCATACCGTTGTCAAGTGCTTCAACAACTACGTCTACAGTGTCGCCAACTTGAACTTCAAGTTCGCGTTGTTCATTTAAGAACTCAGCACGGTCAACAACACCTTCAGATTTAAGGCCAGTGTCAACAGTTACCCAATCAGAGTCGATGCTTACTACAACGCCTTGGATGACTGCACCCTTTTCAACGTTGAGGTTTAATTCGCTTTCTTCAAAGAGGGCTGCAAAAGATTCGGTCATGATATTTCCGATAAAGTCAGCGGTCTTGGATCAGACAAGGCCGGTTTAGTTAAGCGTCTACATAGTCCCATATAAAACTGATCGAGCTATGCGTCTGCTGAATTTGATAATTCGGTTAATGAGCTAACTGGCTGTCGATATAAGCGGTCATCAGATTAAATACTTCATCGATACCCAGTTCTGAGCTGTCGATAATATAAGCATCTGCTGCCGGCTTGAGCGGAGCGACCGTGCGTTCCATATCTCTTTTATCTCGAGCCTGTATATTTGCTAAAATGTCGCTTATTTTAGCATCCAGCCCCATGCCCTGCAACTGCTTTACTCGTCTGTTCGCACGTGATTCAGCCGATGCGGTCAAATATATCTTGGCTTGGGCATTCGGAAAGATGCTGGTTGCCATGTCACGACCATCTGCCACCAGACCTGGTGCTTGTGCAAAAGCATGCTGGCGGCCCACTAATGCAGCTCTAAGTTCAGGAATTGCGGCAACTTTTGAAGCAAACTCACCAACACGTTCAGTACGGATGGTGTGGGTCACATCCTCACCTTCTAACCATACCTGTATTCCAGTTGCAGTACTTGTAAACTGGATGTCTAAATTTGTAGCAATGTGTACGCATTTTTCCAGTTCACTATCTAATGATTCCAGCAAATCCTGCTGCTGCAATGACAATCCAAGCAGGCGATATAACGCACCTGAATCTAACAGATGGAAACGGTAATGTGCTGCAATTTTCGCAGCGAGTGTCCCCTTGCCCGAACCACTTGGTCCATCAATGGTAATAATTTGAACTGTCATTGCTTTTCCATTGTTGTTTAAACAGATTTTGCGAGTTTCGCGAAGCCTAGTTTAATCCCTGCTTTTAGCTGTGCAAGGATTAATTTGCTGACAAAGGGTGCACGAGCCTGCAATTCAATGGTATAGGTCACCAGTGTCTTATCAGCTGAAACTGCTTCAAACTCGATAATACCCAAGTGATGTTTCACCAGCGGATTTTTAATAATTTTATATTCAATCCGCGAATTCGGCTCAAGTAGTGTGATCTGTTCCTTTAACGGCTTGATCGGCCCAATACCCAGGCTACGAATTGACCCCAGACCATCAGGACGTTCAGGATCCGCAGAATCCTTGATACGTTCCACCTGAATCGGTGCAAAGGCTATATTATAAGTTGCATGTTTAGACAACAGGTCAAACACCTGCGCTAAAGGTGCTGGAAATTCTTTTTTTACTTGTATGGCGTTCATCATAAGTCCTGTTTAGGGTTGTTCTTTTTAAGGGCTAATATTAAACAGAATTCAGGCCTGATTCTGATCATTCATTTTGCCTTTCTTGTAACTTTAATTGTCTTTTCTGTTCCCGGCGCATTCTAAAGAAATCGCTGAGCTGCCCGGCACACTGCGCTTGCAAGCATCCCGATTCAAACTCAAAAACATGATTGTAGTAGCCAGTTTCAAAGAGCTTACGTGCACTGATCAATGAGCCTGCTTTCGGCTCTGTAGTACCAAAAACCACGCGGGAAATCCGTGAATGTACCAGTGCCCCTACACACATGGTGCAAGGCTCCAAAGTCACGTAGAGAACTGCATCACCAGGCAGGCGGTAGTTTTGAATGGCCTGACAGGCTTCACGAATGGCCACAATCTCTGCATGTGCGGTAGGGTCATTCAATGAAATTGGAGAATTGAAGCCTTGACCAATAATCTGGTTATTACTGACAATAATTGCACCCACAGGAATTTCTCCCTGGGCTGCCGCTAATGCAGCCTGCTCGTAGGCAAACTGCATCCATTCTGCATCGGTTTTAATATATTCAGTCATGAATCAGCTGATGACACCATACTGTCTTAATAGCGCATTCCAGCTGTCAATTTGAGTAACTGGCGGATTATTGCCAAAGATACCTTTCAGACTCAGGTCAGTACCTTTCTCCCATTCCGGAGATAGATCCTTATCGACCAGACGTGCCCGCACACCTTCGACAAAGTCCGGATGACGGATTTTCCAATCGGAAATCTGGATTTCCAGCTCAAAAACTTCATTCCAGGAATGTACCTGTTTACCCCATTGCCATAATAACCAAGTTAAGGCAGCAGTCGCTGGAGAACCTTTTTGAAGATTTTCACTGGCTTGACGCAACCAGTCGCTACGCGCATCTCTTAAACCAACAATCGCTTCATAATCATGTTCAAAGTTAACGCCACGGCAGACACTATGAATGACATCAAGTGAATTTTGCAATGGTCCAGGCCCTACAGGACGATGCATACTGTTTAACGTATCATCAATAGCGCGGAAATCTCCCGCCGGATAATGCTCCCAGTCAACATTGACCATTTTGTGCAGAACAGCATCACGCTGCATATCGCAGATATGGGTAGCCCAGCCAATACCATACGCGCCAGCCGCGGTCATGATTGAACCTGTTAAACCGGTAAATAAACCAATCGCACCACGGTCTGCTAGGAAACGCGTTGCACCAACATCTGGATACAGACCGATATTGATTTCAGGCATTGCCAGACGGGAATATGGCGTTACCAGACGGAACTGTGCTGCCATAAATAAACCTAGACCACCACCCATCACATAACCTTCGCCCCATACCAGCACTGGTTTGGCATAGTTATGTAACAACAGATCTAAAGCATATTCCTGCTCAAAGAATTTGTTCGCAGTTGCAACTTCATCATTGATGACTAACTGACGCAATTTACGTACATCTCCACCTGCACAGAATGCTTTAGGGGTGGTCGAATCGAACCAAATTGCTTTTACATTGTCATCGTGATGAAAATCTTCAAAAACCTCAAGCAAGGCCGATGCAATGGTTTCATCCAGTGCATGTAGTGATTTCGGACGATTTAATCGAACGATGCGCCATCCATTTTGGGCTTCTTCGACAATCAGATCTGAGTGATATTGTTTTGATACAGGAGAATATGTCATGCGTCCAGCTGCCAATCTATAGGCTCAATGCCATGTTGTTTAAGATAATTGTTTGCTTTGGAAAATACTTTACAACCAAAGAATCCGCCACGGTTTGCCGACAACGGCGACGGGTGTGCGGCTTTAAGTACAAGATGTTTATTCTGGTCAATGCGTTGTCCTTTACGCTGCGCGTAAGCACCCCAAAGAATAAAGACTACATTTTCACGTTGTTCATTAATGACATCAATCACGTGATCAGTGAATTCTTCCCAGCCACGTTTTTGATGTGAAGTCGGCTGGCCCGCTTCTACGGTTAATACTGCATTCAGGAGCAATACACCTTGCTCTGCCCAATGGGTCAAGTTGCCATGTTTAGGAATAGGCACGCCCAGATCCGAGTGCAACTCATGAAAAATATTACGCAAAGATGGAGGCAATGCAACCCCTTTTTGCACCGAGAAACTCAAGCCATGTGCTTGATTCGGGCCATGATAAGGATCCTGTCCTAAAATCACCACTTTCACCTGATCCAGCGGTGTCGTATTTAGCGCATTAAAAATCAGATGATTCGGTGGATAAATAACTTTGTCTGCTTTCTTTTCTTCAATCAGAAAATTTTTAAGTGTATCCATTTTTGCACCGAGTAAAAAATCACTCAGGCTATATTTCCAGCTTTCATCCAGCTGGACTTTATTCAGTTTTGCAATTTGCTGTTCAGTTAATAAAGACATTTTTTCATCCTAAATTGATGTCATGCAGTTTAAAACTGAAACAGCTTAAACTTTTACCTGTAAGTCTACGGTTGGGTTGTGGAATGGAATCCCCTGTCTCAACTTGTTGAACATATCAGGATCAGTCCATTCAGCTTGCACCTGTTCAGAAAATTCAATCCGATCCAGCTTAAGTAGCCCCATTTGCTCATTTTCAATATCTTCCAAAAAGCTTTGCGCGTAACCGGTATCAGTTTCATGCACAATCACGGAATACACCTCAACATCTCCTTCACCATTCTGGGTAATGGTTGAAGCTAGCACTTGCTGCGCTAAAAAGAAGAAAATACGCGAGAACTGTTCAGCAGACGGCGATACTGGCAATGACACCCAACGTGCACTAAAATTCTTGCAGGCCTGAATGTATTCGGGATTATCGTCCTGCCAAAAGCAGATAGCATGATCGAATGAATCAAAAAAGTCCTTGATGACACCTTTTAGCAAGCCAAAGTCATATACCATCTGACCATGATCGAGCTTAGAGGCTTTCAGTAATAATTCTACTTTATAACTATGACCATGGATCGAACGCTTACAGCGATCCGATGTGCAATTTCGCACGATATGAGCATTTTCAAACTTAAATAGCTTACGAATTAACATGTGCCGTAATGTCGTCAAAAAATAGGGGAATTCACTACAATTATAAAGCAAAACTAGAAGAAGGAGGATTAATTTTGCAGTTCACGTTAATAGACAAAACGGATCATATACAGCTTCTACGCACTCTGGCTGAAGTATGAAGATAATTTAAAATGGCGCCATACTGCGATACGAGACATAGACCTGCTTATCTTGCCGTATCAGATCACTGCTAAACTGACGCTTACGTTCACTCAGCATCACTTCAATCCGTGCTTTAAAGAACTGGGACTTTACGCCCAATAGCGTGGCAAACTGGTTACGATTTTCAGCAGCTACCTGATCAAAAGGAGCGACTTGCCAAAGTTCAGATATATTAGCAAAGTGCTCCTGTTTACCAAATTTAAGATCCAAAGCTTGTTGCACAGCATTCACATCCAGCTTGTCATCCAGACTTGCCAGCAAAGCCGCTGGTGCCGTATTGATATTCACCTGCGTATCCTTTAGCGGGGCTGCCGTTACGTATGGTAGCAGCAGTTTATAGCGGTTCTCTTCAAAACCTCGTACCAGCTTGAGTTGTTCTATACTATGAAAATTGGCATTGGGTGGCAATGCAGCATTTGGCAAACCTTGATAATGAATGGATTCTGCTCCCATAGCACCAATTGGCAGTTCATCTTGATCCTGCCAGTCAATCACTGCTTCACTTAATTGTTCCGGTAATCCAACCCGTTTCAAAATCAGTTCAAACCATTTTTTCGCCGGTTCATTTACGGTTCCATCTTCAGCCACCAGACTGTTCAGATTAAACTTGCCCGACTCATCCTCTAGCCTGCCAGCAATATAGCCATCATCCACAGGAAAAGGTGGCATCTGTTGTGCCCAGGTTTCGTTCAGATGATCAATATCAGCGGCATTTTCAGCATCATCTACAAGCAACTCGGAAAAGAAGGCTTCAGCACTTTTGGCATACATCAAGGACTGATTTTGGCGCATCAGATAAGCTGTACTTTCCGCGGTCGCAGCCTGACGTTTGGCAATCGTTGCCGCCAGGATGGTTGCCAGTGTAACCATGACCAGAATGGTTATTAATGCGATACCCTGTTGCTGCTTCATACTTCGATCCTATGAGCTGCCTATATTATTGGTATTATTTGACAGATAATCTGTGTTCAGCAGACTGAACAACCATTCATATTGCACACCCTGTACAGTCAGATTGATCTTGATACCTTTCGGTAAAAGCTGCTTGTTTTCAGTACGATTTAAATCTAGTCCACTTTCCGGCCATTGTGTGATTTCATTTGGATTCAGTGCAGTAATTTGAAACTGTTCTACATCACTTAGCAATATGCTCGATTCAGGTTGATCGCGTCCGGTCTGGTTCAGGTTCCTGAATTTAAGCCGATAGACTTTTTGCTCATCCGCCCGGTATTGATATTCCACCCGCTCATCCGGCGCGATGCCTTGTTCCAGCGGATCCGTAACACCAGTCTTACTAAAATTAAAACGACCATCTTGCAATACTAAAGCTGGCTGAATATCACCATTTACATTTGCGGTTAAGGGTACTGTTTGCACCATATCACGCAGAATCTGCTGATAGCCCTGCTGTAATTGATTTAGCTTTTGTTCATGAAGGGTATTTTGATCGCGCGTGACCCGAATATGATCAAAGACCTGCCATCCCAATGCAGACAATACAGCAAAGATCGCAATCGCAACCAGAAGCTCGACCAGGGTAAATCCATTTTTTTTCATTGTGTCTGATTCACCCGATGATTAAAAAACACCAGACTACTGACACCAGATTCCAGTTGCCCAGTATCAGCATTGACAATACCAACCTGAATATCAATACGCTGTACATTTGGGCTAATGGTTGGTTCAGATTTCTTATCAATCTGCCAGGACTCACCCTGCTGGGTAATTTGCCGGGATGAAGTTCCTGTTAGCCATTCCTGATTGATTTCCATTTGTGCTGCTTCATTTAAAGCAACAAACTGAGCTTTGGTGCGTAAGATGGCATGGGAAGTCGACTGGGTATATTGCATTGCCACTTTAGTCAATGCCATGGCTGCGGTAGCAAAGATTGCCAGTGCGACCATGACTTCCAGCAAGGTAAAACCTGAGGCACGATTAAGTCGAGTAACACTCGACCTGAGCGGCATTGTCGCGCAAGAAAGTCCGAAAGCTGTGCTTGAGGAGCTGCGATGAGTGTAATGCTGCTTCACCGCTGTGTAAGATAAAGAGCTATGCTCGAGGTACACATAATGAAATCGATCAGCACTCGCCTTAAATGACTTGATTGCATCAGCTCCAGCACTCTGCTTGAAATATTTAAATTTCATTGATTTTACCCAGGTGGTCGATTTCAATCGCAGAACCGACTTCATTATTATCAAGATAAAACTGAATCCGTGCCGGTTTCACTTCCCCATTACCAAGCCAAATCAATTTTGGTGCATCCTGCATAGTCAAATCCCGGTTTTGTGCATTTTCATAACGCTGGTCCAAGGGCTGAATCTGCAAAGATACTTTATCTGGCAAAGCTTGGGTCTTAAATTCAGTATAGTGAATCCATTTCTGTGATGTGCTACTTAAGCTAAAATCGGTATTGGTGGGATTTTTTTGATATTCCACCACAGTGTACTGAAATGGGCTGACATCCGTTGCCGGCTGGGTCTGCAAGGCGAGCACCCGAGCCTGATCATTCGCTTCACGTAAAATGCGTTGTAAATCCAGCATAAACACTTCACGTGCCTGCATCGCTTTACGCTGATCTACCCCACCTATATTCAGCATCACCAGAGATGCCAGAATTCCCATAATGACAATCACCACCATCAACTCAATGAGTGTAAAACCACGATTTGATGATAGAGACTGGATTTTCATGGAATGCCTTTAAGCAAACTGCTCAACCGAATTAATTTTCTTGGGTAAAGCCAGAGCCTGGTCGATATAGGCCACACGTAAAGTATCACGAGAACCAAGGTAACGCTGATAGAAACTGGAGTTCAGGATTGCAGCTGCACCATGAGTCAGTGACCAGATTGAAGCCAGATAATCACGTACCGGCATACTGCTTTGAATTGATTCCAGATAGCTTTCTGTCATGCGAATAATCAGACGTAAACGCTGTTTCCGGATCTGGTAAAGCTCAGTAAATAATTGCTGAATACCCACCCCAGTCGTCGATAAGCGTTCCTCAATCTGATGAAACAGTACCGTACGCTCCGGATGATGCAAATGATGCAACATGAAGAAAGCCAAATGTTCTGGAAAAGCCTTTTCCGCATCCTGGATCATTTCCAGCAGCATACGTTCATTACGGATGATGAGCAGCATGTACAGCTCATCCTTGCTTTGGAAATGTTTATAGAGTGTGCCTTTAGCCAAATCCAGTTCTGCAGCCAACGCATCTAGCGTCATACCGGCTTCACCATTTTCAAGTAGCAGCTGTTCTGCCACTTGAAAAATCAAGGTTTCTCTTGCTCGAAACTGAGCCTGACGATCCATCTTCACCCTATAACTCTCTTCTGCTCTTATTTAATTCGTATTACTTAAAACTTAGAAGATTTTCAAAATTCTGCATTGTGATTGCAGCCATTTCTTCCAAGCTCTTATCATATACATCACATAAGGCTTTGGCTACAAATGGAACGTATTTCGGTTCATTTGATTTACCCCGATAAGGCACGGGTGCCAGATAAGGACTATCTGTCTCTATCAACACGCGATCCAGTGGAACCTGTTTCGCCACATCACGTAAATCCTGCGCATTTTTGAAAGAAACAATGCCTGAGAAAGAGACATAATAACCACAGTCAAGAACTGCTTTGGCTGTTTCCCAATCCTCAGTAAAACAGTGCAAGATGCCATGTGTAGATTTTTCAGCGCGAATGATATCTACTGTGTCATGTTTGGCTGAACGGGTGTGGACCACCACCGGTTTTTTCACGACTTGGGAAGCATGAATATGACGCGCGAAACATTCTTTCTGTTCTTGGATAAAATCAGTGCTATGGAAATAATCCAGACCTGTTTCACCTAAAGCCCAAACTTTTTCTGGCTGTGTCAGCTCAACCAGATAATCCGTAGTTGCGCGCGCCATGGTTGCAGCATCTTCACAAGGATGCACACCCACGGTGTAGCCTACATCAGCATGTCGTGCCGCAATCTTGGCCAGTTCGATATGATCATCAAGATCTACCGAAATACTCATAAACCTGGAAACACCTGCTTCACGTGCCTGTGCCAATGCCAGATCCAGGTCACCGCTGTAAGGCGTTAGGTCGAGTAAAGTTAAATGACAATGCGTATCTACAAACACGGTGCAGTCCTTTTCAGCAGGGAGAATCTACATAGTGTAGCTTCTACGCCCTGCAGATTTAAGCCCCGTAGTCAGTCGTTCGGCCTCATTTTTAAAGAAAATGCCTTTATCACCGCTTAACTGGATGCCAAAACCTTGTGGTTTAATGCCATTTTGTTTTTGTGATACCCAGATGACTTTACCGGTTAAAGGAATTTTTTGTGATTGTTCAGGTAAAGTAGTCAGGACGAAAACTTCATCCCCGAGCTTTACTGTCTGATTGGAAGGAATAAAAAGACCACCGCCTGCAACAAATGGCATATAACTGGCAAATAGAGTTTCAATATCAGGAATATTGGCCTGAATAATCCCCCCCATACGTGATTGCATATTCTTCTCCTTGTTCGTTAAAGATTCATCAGTCGAATACAGAGCTGATCCAGAACCAGATTGCTTTGTACATTCTGTTCCAGATACTGTTTAGACTGCTGAAATTCCCCATAAATATCAAAAAGCTGTTCTAATGAATATTGTTGAGCCAATACATCAAATTCCAAATCGATGTTTTTAACGGCTTGATTTAGCTTGACACAAATCAAATCCGACAACAAGTATTCAAACATCTGCCCAAAATCACTAAAGTTCAGGCTTTTGTTCCATCGCGTCGCAATTGCGATCGGCATATTTTTTTCTATAACCAGTTTTTTCCAGTCTTGCAAAAAATCCTGACGCATCGGCATCCAGGCACTCTGAGCCACTTCAATCGCCTGTAACGGCATCTGATTGGCCAGATTCATTAATAATTGTTGTTGGGAAGATCCTGCATCTGGTAAAT
>NZ_DEZM01000012.1:0-25417 GCF_002364825.1 Acinetobacter sp. UBA3132
TCCCTGAGGAGCATGCTCCGCAAGCCTCCTTATAGGAGGGAATTCCCTTTATAGGGATTCAAAAATGATTTATGAAAGAACCCTATAATTAAAATTAATTATAAAAATCTTAAATAAATATCTATTTCCAGTGAATATTTAATTTAAATGAACTCTAATTTCTTTTAAATAAAAGATGAGTAAAATTGAGTTTCTTACAGCCTTATCTATAAATTTTTCTAAATCAATTTGTTCTGACCCATCATCAAATGGTATCGATAAAGGCTTTTATGTTTTAACCACCAACTCTCCCATATTTGCCGTTCTACTTTGAAATAGACTAAATTTTATCCTTTAAAATTAATGCTCCTTTTTTGTAGCAGAATTCTTATCTGTAAAAAGAAAAAGTTCATTTTATGCGCCTTTTTAATGCTTAATTATTCATATATAAAAAAAAGATCACCCACAGGTGATCTTTTTTATTAAATAAGACTACCTAAGCAGCGAGTTGTTCATCACGCTTGAACACCAGCTCACCTTTAAGAGAACTCTCTGCATCAAAGTAGTACCCCTCAGTATTAAAACCTTTCAGATCCTCTACGCGATCAATCTGGTTTTCAATAATAAAGCGTGCCATCAGGCCACGTGCTTTCTTGGCATAAAAGCTAATCACTTTATATTTGCCATTTTTCTGATCCAGAAACACAGGCTTGATGATTTCTGCCTGGATTTTATTTTCCTTCACAGATTTATAGTATTCATCAGAAGCAATATTCACCAAAAGTTCTGAATTCGCCGCTGCAAGATCATAATTGATCAGCTCAGTAATGGTATGTCCCCAGAATTCATACAGGTTATGACCACGAGAATTGGCAAGTTTTGTTCCCATCTCTAATCGATATGGCATCATCAGATCCAATGGACGTAACAAACCATATAAGCCGGACAGCATACGCAGATGTTCTTGGGCATAGCTAATATCATGATCTTTTAGATTATAGGCATCCAGACCTGTATAAACATCGCCCTTAAAGGCAAAAATCGCCTGTCGTGCATTTGACAGATCAAACTCTGGCTGCCAGTCACGGAAACGCTCAACATTAAGATTGGCAATTTTTTCACTTACCGACATCAGGCTGGAAATTTCTGTTGCTGACAACTTGCTGGCAACTTCTATCAATTCCTGGGAATGTTCCAGCAATCTTGCTTGCGTATGCTGATCTGTTGGTAACGATGATTCGTAGTCGAGGGTCTTTGCAGGGGAAATTAATACGAGCATAGCCAACCTGGTTAAAAAGTGATTAATCAAACTATATCAGTCGAGTTATTTTAATTCCAATTCATGTTTTTACTTAATACAATCGTTAAAATACGCCTTTCTCCCCTGATTTATCGATTTTCCTATGTCCGAGCAAATTTTCCTTCAGGGTCCTGTGGGACAAATTGAAGTTTTTGTGGATTATCCTCAGGGTGAAGTGAAAGGATTCGCGGTTGTTTGTCACCCCCATCCATTGCAAGGCGGTACACCACAACATAAAGTTCCAGTATTGCTGGCACAAATGTTTTTAGAGCGTGGTTGTGTTGTCTATCGTCCAAGTTTCCGTGGTTCTGGTCAAAGTGATGGAATACACGACGAAGGCTATGGTGAAACTGATGATGTACTTGAAGTGATTAAATTCGCTCGTACTCAACATATTGGCTTGCCATTCTATGCAGGTGGCTTTAGTTTCGGTGCACATGTCATGGCCAAAAGCTATGCCACGCTACCTATAGAATTACAGCCTAAACAGACGGTTTTATGCGGTTTACCAACCGCCACCGTAGCAGGTTTACGCCACTACGTAACACCGCATATTAAAGGTGACATTCTGTTCCTGCATGGTGAAGACGATGATGTAACCCTGTTGTCGGATCTGATTGAATGGGCTAAACCACAGCGTCATTTGTTGACCATTTTACCAGGTGCCAATCATTTCTTTACTGGTTACCTCAAACAGTTGCGTATTGCGATTACGCGCTTTTTAATGCTGTAAAAAATTCCATAATTAAAAAAAGCGGCTCAATGGCCGCTTTTTTTAATTTTTCCATTCGAATTCACTAAAGCTTTCTTGCTCCTTGAGTGAAGCTTCTACGGCCTGTGCCAGTTGATTAAGGAGGCTTTGTTCGGTAATCCGATCCAGCCAGTCTTGTTCTTCATCTGGATAAGATACAATCTCACAGACAAAATGCCCTTCACTGTCACGACTTTCACAACTCACCGAAAGTGGCAATGCGTGTTCATCTACTGCAACAGCAACCTGTCCACCACTTTGTGGCAGGGTTTGAAAGCCATATTTTCCGAGTTCATCAGCAAGAAATTGCGCGACATACTCTTGGGTCTCACGACTATCCTGTAATTGCTGTTGGCTTTGAGTATTGGCAATAAATTTTAATTTTCGCATCGCTACATCCAAATGGCTTTTTTCTTGTATGGGTTTAGCATAAGCCAATATAAACAAAACAGCCAAGCAAAAGCTTGGCTGTTTCACATAAATTTAAGGATTATTCTGTCACTTCAATCGCCAGACCAGCCTGAGACGTCAGTTCAGTAAAGGTTGGGAAGCTGGTGGCGACTGTTTCAGTCCCGACAATCTTGATTTCACCTGAGTTACGCAGACCTGCAATCGAGAAACTCATTGCGATACGGTGATCATGATGCGATTCAATTTCACCACCGGTAAAGATTGGTGACCAGTCACCTGCCTTGCCTTTACCTTCGATGATGATGCCATCATCAGTCGGCGTGCAGTTGATGCCCATGGTTTTTAGGCCATCTGCCATAACTTGAATACGATCCGATTCTTTGACACGCAGTTCAGCCGCACCCGTCAGGATCGTTTGACCTTCCGCACATGCCGCTGCAATAAACAATGCCGGGAATTCATCAATTGCCAATGGCACCTGATCTTCAGGCATATGAATACCTTTTAAGGTACGAGTACCACGAATGCGAATGTCTGCAATCGGCTCACCACCTGCAATACGTTCGTTTTCAACCGTAATGTCCGCACCCATCTGTTTCAGGATTTCGATCACACCGGTACGGGTCGGGTTAATACCTACAGCTTCTAAGGTCACATCCGAGTTTTCAGTAATCGCGGCACCAACCATAAAGAAAGCAGCAGATGAAATGTCTGATGGGACTTGGATATTGGTACCGACCAATTTTCCGCCACCTTGCAGTGAAATCCGGTTACCTTCAGTTTTCACTTCATAACCAAAGGCACGCAGCATACGTTCAGTATGGTCACGTGTTGGTTCAGGCTCAGTCACCGAAGTTTCACCTTCAGCCCAAAGACCTGCCAGTAGAATCCCTGATTTCACCTGTGCCGATGCCATTGGCAAGTCGTACTGGATTCCTTTCAGGTTTTGATTGCCTGTAATAGATACCGGCGGGGTACCACGTTCACCTGTGGTTTGAATCTGTGCACCCATTTCACGCAAAGGCTTGGCAATACGCTCCATTGGACGCTTGGACAGTGAAGCATCACCCGTCATCACTGAATCAAATTTTTGTGCAGCCAACATACCGGACAGCAAACGCATTGATGTACCTGAGTTGCCCATATACAGCGCAGACTGTGGTGCTTTAAGGCCGTGCATCCCCACACCATGAATCGTCACTTCACCATTTTTAGGACCCTCAATGCTCACGCCCATATCACGGAAAGCTTGCAGAGTCGCTAAAGCATCTTCCCCTTCAAGGAAACCGGTCACATGCGTTGTACCTTCAGCGATAGCACCAAACATGATGGAACGGTGTGACACAGATTTGTCACCTGGCACGGTAAATTTGCCCTGGAATTTCTTGGCACCCGGCTGAATGGTAAATTGTTGTGTCACTTGATTTTTCTCCATGAAAGGTTTCTTGGCGAGCATATGGTTGAAATGCTGGCGAGCTGCCTGCGCATGTCCCAGTAAGCCCATCAATGCTTGGGAATCTTCGTCTTCAATCAGCTTGCGGATAATTTCCAGCTGAGCCTCAAAGCCATCTACAGCATTCAGAATTGCTTTTTTGTTGGCAAAAAAGATGTCATGCCACATTTGTGGATCACTGGCTGCAATTCGGGAAAAGTCCCGAAAGCCGCCCGCAGCATAACGAAAAATATCTAAATTGTCTTCACGCTTGGCCAGTTGTTCGACCAGGTTAAAGGCCATCAGATGCGGAAGATGACTGGTATGCGCCAGCACTTCATCGTGCTTTTCCACATCCATACAAATCACTTCCGCTTTTGCCGCCTGCCACAGTTGAATCAGTTTATCGACTGCCCACGCTGCACTGGTTGGCAACGGCGTCAAAATCACCTTATGATTGGCAAACAGATCAACTTTACCAGCATGCACACCCGTATGTTCTGCACCGGCAATCGGATGACCCGGTACAAAACCTGTAGGTAATGCATCACCAAACACAGCCTTGGCTGCATCTACCACATTCCCCTTTGTGCTACCCACATCGGTAATAATGGTACCTTCAGCCAGATAAGGCTGAATCGTTTCCAGTACTTTTTGCGTAGCACGTACGGGTAACGCCAGGACGATGAGGTCTGCACCTTTGACAGCTTCTACAGGATCTGCATAACCTTCGGAAATTAATCCCAAGGCTTTGGCATCTTCCAGCGTTTTTTGCGAGCGGGTCGATGCCACGATGTCATTGGCTAAATGTTCAGCCTTAATCACACGTGCCAGACTTGAACCAATCAGTCCAAGTCCAATAAAGGCAACTTTTTCAAACAGTGGCTGCGACATAACTTAAGCTTTTGCCTCTAAGCCAAGTACTTTGCCTAGTGCAGCAAGGAATTTGGCATTTTCAGCTTCGGTACCAATCGATACGCGCAAGTGGTTAGCAATACCCACCGGACGCACAATCACACCTTGCTTTAATAAACCATTAAAGGTTTCAGCAGGATCTGCTTGAACATCGACTAAAATGAAGTTGGCACGTGAAGGCACATAGTTTAGACCTAGAGCTTTAAAACCCGCTTCCAGTTGAGCCATACCTGCCTTGTTCACTTCACGAGATTTCTCGATGAAGGCTTCATCTTTCAGTGCAGCAACTGCAGCCACCATCGCTAAATGGTTCACGTTAAATGGTTGACGGATACGATTTAAATAGTCAGTTACTTCAACCGATGCCAATGCAAAACCAACACGCAGTGCAGCCAGACCATAACACTTAGACAAAGTACGGCTGACAATCAGGTTAGGATACTGCTTCAAGAATTTCAAGCTATTGAAGTTTTCCGGGAAATACTCCACATACGCTTCATCCAGCACTACGATCACGTTTGCAGGCACTTTCTGCATGAACGCTTCAAATTCAGCTTCTTCAAACCAGGTGCCTGTCGGATTATTTGGATTGGCAATGAAGATTAACTTAGTGTTGTCTTTAATTGCAGCCGCCATCGCCTCAAGATCATGCGAGAAGCCTTTTGCTGGTACTTCAATCGCTTCAGCATGGATCGCTTGAGTTACCAGAGCATATACTGCAAATGCATGCTGGCTGTAAATCACAGAATCGCTTGAAGAAACGAATGCGCGGGCAAACATTTCCAGTAAGTCGTTTGAACCGTTGCCCAAAGTAATCTGGTCATGATTAAAACCAAATTGTGCTTTGATCTGGTCTTTCAGGATAAAACCACCACCATCTGGATAACGGCCAATTTCCGCCAGTTCCGCAGCCACTGCTTCTTTGACTTTATCTGAACAGCCCAACGGGTTTTCATTTGAAGCAAGTTTCACAATATCAGTGATCCCTAACTCACGTTCAAGTTCACTGATTGGCTTACCTGGCTGGTATGGCTTTAACTTTGAGATGCCTTGATTGGCTGGCACGAACGACATTTTATAATTCCGATTTACGTGTGAAACAGTGGTCAGCACCCTCGCACTGACCACAAATGGCTGACTTAAAGTACAGCTTGAGGATATGAACCCAATACGCGAACTTCTTTCACCAATGGGCGAATTTCTTCAATCGCAGCTTTAACATGTTCCTGATCAATATGACCTTCCAGATCGATAAAGAACACATAAGCCCATTTTTCAGGAAGTGCAGGACGAGTTTCAATACTTGTTAGACTAATGTTGTGCTTGGCAAATGGTGCAAGGATCTCAAGCAATGCACCGGCGCGGTCATGCGCTGACACCAGCAGTGAAGTTTTGTCATTACCGCTTTGTGGCACTTTCTCGCGACCAATCACCAGGAAACGTGTGGTGTTTTCCGGATTGTCCTCGATATTGCTGTGCATGATCTCAAGATTATAGATGTTCGCAGCAATTTCTGAAGCAATTGCAGCAGAATGCCATTCATTCTGAATACGGCGCGCTGCTTCAGCATTTGAACTGAGTGCGACACGCTCAACACCTGGATAATGGGCATCTAACCATTTACGGCATTGTGCCAAAGTCTGCTGATGCGCATAAATCTGCTTGATACTGTCTTTACGGGTATTTTCAGAGATCAGGAACTGGTGATGAATTGGCAATTCCACTTCACCAATCACATTGAGATGCGAAGTTTTGAAACAGTCTAAAGTATGGTTCACCACACCTTCAGACGAGTTTTCAACTGGTACCAGACCATAATGCGCACTTCCCGCTTCCACTTCACGGAACACTTCATCAATGGTTGGCAATGGACGTACTACAGCATCATGCCCAAAATGTTTCAATACTGCTGAATGCGTATAGGTACCCACAGGCCCCAGGAAAGCAATACTTTGTGGTGCTTCGAGCGCTAAACATGCCGACATGATTTCACGGAACAGACGTGCCATGGTGGTATCAGACAGTGGCCCCTCATTACGTTCCATAACATTACGCAAAACCTGCGCTTCACGTTCAGGACGGTAAAACAGTGGATTCTCTTCTGAAGCAAACTTTGCTTTTGCTACAGCTTCTGCCAAACGCGCACGGCGATTAATCAATTGCTGGATTTGCTGATCAACTGAATCGATATCTTCACGAATCTTAGCCAAATCAAGAGAAGTCGTAGTGTTTTGATCGTCGTTGATCATTGTTATGTCGCCCTTCATAAACCGTAACTGTTTCAGTATAACAATAGTAAGCTTTCAAATGTTACGCAATATGACTTTGTCTTTTAAAAGTCAGTTATTTATGCGTTGCCTAATCACTCATCGCATCTGCAATGTTTAGTAACATTTTCCACAGCGTATTCAGCAAAAGTTACATTATCAAATTGTAAAGTTTGCGTTTGCATCTTAACTGATTTTAGGATGGATGAATTATCATTATTTCTTAATCTATATAACGATTTTAACCATAAGAAAAATCATGCAAAGACTTAAAATTCAGCAATAGAAAGACGTTGCTAGATGATCAATAGTTCATTTTAAAATTACCGCTCAACCTCCTGCACATATGCTTTTTTTACTTGTTTTAACAGAGCTTTTTACATTTAAAATGTATTTATTTACAAAGCAGGGACGATTTTTAAACCTTATCCCGCTAGTCTGTTCAAAACTTAGACAGGAGCAAATACATGCCAAAAAGAATAGCTGTGCTCGTCACTCATAACTTTGATGATCAGGAATATTTTGAACCTGTAGAAGCCTTTCGTGCTGCCAGTCACAGTATCTGCAATATTGACCATGAAGCTGGAAAGATCATATATGGTCAGAAACATACAGCTTCAGTGACTATAGATGAAAGTATTGACCAGATCTGTGTCGATGATTTTGACGCATTACTAATTCCAGGTGGAGAATCTCCCCTGACCTTCACTTCAGATGCTGTCGTTCTAAAGTTGATTCAGGAATTTAATGCAGCCAATAAAACCATCTTTAGCATCTGCGATGCTTCATTATTACTCGGTGCAGCTGACGTGCTGAAGGACCGGATTATTACCAGTATTCGTGACCATGCGCACTGGCTGCAAGATGCAGGCGGTCGTTATTATGATGCAGAACTGGTCAATGATAATAACCAGTTGATCTCTTCACGTGCACCAGACGATTTACCTGTGTTTATTGATGAGTGCCTAGAAGTATTAAGGTCTTAAAATATGAAAAATGTCATTTGCTCCCTTACATAAAAATGAGCCCTTATAGGCTCACTTTTACTTTATAGCGAATGAAATACTTTTATCGACCTAATAGGCTACGTGCCACGATTTCTTTCATGATCTCGTTCGTACCACCATAAATCCTTTGGATACGCGCATCGACAAAGAAACGGGAAATCGGATATTCAGTCATATAGCCATAGCCACCAAACAGCTGTAGCAAATTATCCGCAATTTTCATCTGCATGTCAGTTGAAAAACTTTTTAAGGCTGCTGCAGTTTCAACATTCAGCTTACCCTGCATATACAAATCAACATTCTGGTTATAAAACGCCGCTGTTGCCAGTTCATCAATCTTGGCCTGTGCCAGCACAAAGCGAGTGTTCTGGAATTGGCCCACTGCCTGGCCAAAGGCTTGACGTTCTTTGACATAGGTCGTGGTGATATCAATTGAACCACGAATCGCGCCCAAAGCCGTAGCCGCAATCGCAGTGCGCTCACGTGGCAGTTCTTGCATCAGGTATGAAAAGCCTTGGCCTGGTTGACCGAGTAACTGATCTTTTGGCACTTTGACATTATCAAAGAACAGCTCAGAGGTATCTTGTGAGTGCAGGCCAATCTTGTCCAGATTGGTGCCTTTCTTGAAACCTTCCAGATGAGTATCTACTAAAAGCAGTGAAACACCTTTGGCACGTGCCTGTGGATCGGTTTTTACAGCCAGCACCACCAGATCGGCATGCTGACCATTCGAAATAAAAGTTTTGGAACCATTTAACAGATAATGGTCGTCCTGCAAAATGGCACTGGTTCGAATTGCCTGCAAGTCAGAACCGGCACCTGGTTCAGTCATACCGATGGCACCGACCACCTCACCAGTCACCATTTTAGGCAGCCAGTATTTTTTCTGTTCTTCAGTGGCGATATGCAGGATATAGGGTGCAGCAATATCCGAGTGGCATGACAAACCAATAGAGAGTGCACTAAACCCTGCACGTGCCGACTCTTCAAGCAGCATTAAGGAGTAATGGGTTGGCACACCATAGCCACCATATTCTTCTGGAACATCCACACAAAGAAAGCCATTTTCACCCAGCGCATTCCAGACTGAACGTGGAATCTTGCCCTCACGTTCCCATTGCTCATAGTGCGGTGCAATCTGTTCGCCCATAAAGCGTTTAAAGTTATCGCGGAATAATTCCAGGTCTGCATCATATGCCAGCATTGTTCTATCCTTGTGGTGTTTATCATTATATTTCCACAGACAGGCTAGCGATTTTTAAGGTCAGTGTCATGCGCTAATATGATTTTTTTTCAAACTTTACAGTCAATTTATTTTAATAAAAATTTAAAAAAAGGAAGCCGAAGCTTCCTTTTTTTAAACAGACTGAAATCAGTGAGATTTAACGCCTTCTTGCTGCATTAATTCATCAATTTCTGCCGGATTGTTTAATGCATAATCCAGTTTTTCTTTGTCAAGCTGACCGACCCATTTTGCAACAACCAGAGTCGCCAATGAGTTGCCGATCAGGTTAGTCAAAGCACGTGCTTCAGACATGAAACGGTCGATACCCAAAATCAGTGCCAAGCCCGCTACCGGGATATGACCTACTGCAGACAGGGTTGCAGCCATTACGATAAAGCCAGAACCTGTTACACCTGCTGCACCTTTAGATGAAATCAATAGCACAAGAAGCAAGGTAATCTGATGAGATAGATCTAGCTGGGTATTGGTCGCCTGAGCGATGAAGACTGCCGCCATAGTCAGGTAAATAGAAGTCCCGTCCAGGTTGAAAGAATAACCTGTTGGAATGACCAGACCGACTACTGATTTTTCTGCACCTGCCAGTTCCAGCTTTTTCAGCATACGCGGCAATACAGATTCAGAGGATGAAGTACCCAGTACAATCAGCAATTCTTCGCGGATCAGACGGATCATTTTCATGATACTAAAGCCGGTAAAACGTGCAATCGAACCAAGAATAATGAAAATAAACAGGATACAGGTGATATAGAAGCACAGAATCAATTGACCCAGCTGCGCCAGTGTACCGATACCATATTTACCGATCGTAAATGCCATGGCACCGAACGCACCGATAGGTGCAAGTTTCATGATCATGTTCACGATGTTAAAGAATACATGTGAAATCTGGTCAATGAACTTCAGTACTGGCTTACCATTATCACCCAGCTGATGCAGGGCAAAACCAAACAGGAGAGCAAATAGCAGTACCTGAAGGATTTCCCCTTCAGCAAATGCACCCACTACCGTATTTGGAATGATATTCATGAAGAAATCGATGGTCGATTGAGACTCACCTGATGCAACATATTTCGAGATACCTTCCGTATCCAGAGTTGCTGGATCAACGTTCATACCAACACCAGGTTTGGCAATATTGATCACAAGCAGACCGATCACCAAGGCAATCGTCGACACGATTTCAAAGTATAGTAAAGCAATACCACCTGTCTTGCCGACAGATTTCATGCTTTCCATACCTGCAATACCACTCACTACCGTACAGAAAATTACTGGTGCGATAATCATTTTGATCAGGCGGATAAAGCCATCACCCAATGGTTTCAGCTGTTCGCCCAAACCAGGAACATATTGTTCAGCACCATTGATAATTTGCGTACCGCTTGGTGAGAAGTGACCCACGAGGATACCGGCAATAATGGCAACAATCACTTGAAAATAAAGTGACTTATAAATAGGTTTTTTAGCCATGACCTTAGTTCACAATATACTTCTAACAAGAAGCAATATTCAGTTTTCACTTATTTAAGAAAATAAGCATCCAATACTTCATTGCCTTAAACAAAAAAGTGCTTACGTATCAAGAAATTAATCTGATACCGAAAATAGATTGTGTATGTACGTTTAACAATTACAGGAACACCGCTCTTCAGCAGAAGTTAGTGCATTGATCAGGAGATGAAGCAAACACAAAAAATCAAGAGAAATTTTAACCGCTTTTTAGACTTTTGTTTAACCCAAAATGTTAAATTTGTCTAAATAATAATCAATATTCCTTAGACTATAGTCTTATAAAACCATAATTCTTCTGCAAAATAAGAAGGTGAAATACCAATATCAGCGTAAAATATGCCAATACTTGATAAACATGATTGATCTATCCCTATGACCACAAAGCGAAATATTTATAAAGATGCTGAACATCCTTTTGCCCAGTTTATTCGTATTATTGGTAAAGGAAAGAATGGTGCACGCTCGCTCAGTTATGATGAAGCCTATCAAGCTTTTAGTATGATCCTGAAAAATGAGGTGCTGGATGTGCAGCTAGGTGCCTTCCTGATGCTACTACGAGTAAAAGAAGAATCCGTCGAAGAACTGGCAGGTTTTGTTCAGGCAACCCGGGATCAGCTTAATTTTAAAGATCTGGATGTAGACTTGGACTGGTCATCTTATGCTGGCAAGCGCAAGCATTATCCATGGTTTATCCTGTCTGCCCTCACCTTGGCCAAGCATGGCTATAATATTGTCATGCATGGTGCAGCTGGGCATACTTTGAATCGGGTTTATACTGAGCAAGTATTAGAATACCTAGGCTATTCTATTTGCCACAGTGAGGTTGAAGTCGAACAGCAGCTGCAAGAAAGACATTTTGCTTATCTGCCTTTAGATGTGATTTCACCTATCCTGGCTGAGCTGATCGGACTGCGAAATGTTATGGGTTTACGTTCTCCTATTCATACATTGGCGCGCCTGATTAATCCATTCAATGCCAAAGCGACTTTACAGGCCATTTTCCATCCGGCTTATCGTGGTTCACACCAGCGCGCTGCTTTTCAGCTCGGTTATCAAAATAGTGCTGTGATTAAAGGTGAAGGTGGCGAGTTTGAACGTAACCCTGATGCCAAAACCTTAATTTGTGGTATCAAGAATGGCGAACTGTATGAACACGAACTGCCTAAACTGACGGACAATCGCAGTCCGATTGAAGAAGAGCTGAATCTGGCTGTATTTAAAGAAGTCTGGGATGGTCAACGTTCGCATGAGTATGGCGAAACCGCAGTGGTTGAAACTATCGGTATTGCGCTATATACCATGGGCAAATGTGAGAGCTATGAAGCAGCGATGCAGAAAGCTAAAGAACTCTGGAATACTCGTCTTTCGGTTTGAACAAAATCATTTATTTCAGACATTAAAAAGACCACGTTTGTGGTCTTTTTGGTTTCAATTAAACGAAACGAATGGGTCTGAATTCCGGTTCATTCTTGTGATGATCATCATCACATTCTTCACCTTCTTCTTTGGTACCGCGGTCGATATAACCACTACGTTCAGTTTCAGGCAGATGTTTAATTTCCCAGGCATACACGGCTTGCATACACGTCTGACGCTGCTCTTCCGTCAATGCCACACCGTTCGGCCATTTACCAATTTCAATCGCAGTACGCAGTCGGTCTACAATCTCAGGATTGAGCATAGAGAGCATTTGTTCAATATTCATGATTTAATCCCGATTCTGATAATCAAAGTCTTGGTTCCAGCCGAGCTTGGTCCGACACGCCATATAGAAATCATAACCCGGTGGATGTAAAAGTTGCAGTTTAAATGGGTGTTTACGAATATGAACCGTATCTCCCACATTCAAAGAAATGCTGTGCTGTCCATCTGCGCTGACCATCGGCATCACGCGATTTTTACGGATCACCAGCTTAATCTCACTATGTCCTCCAACCACAATCGGTCGGGATGACAGGGTATGCGGATGCATGGGTACCAGCACAATCGCATCCATACTTGGATGTACAATTGGCCCACCACCAGAAAGTGCATAGGCAGTTGAGCCTGTTGGTGTCGACACGATCAGACCATCACTATGCTGACGATAAACATATTGTCCATCAATATTCAGCTCAAAGTCGATCATGTGCACGGATTTACCAGAATGAAGTACGACATCATTCAGGGCAATCGCATCATGGATAATTTCGCCTTTAGACCGGATTTCCAGTTCTAACAGGAAACGTCGCTCAAGCTGGAATTCACCTTTAAGGACCTGATCCAGCTTAAAAATGACTTCTGTCGGCTTGATATCCGTCAGGAAGCCCAAGCGGCCACGGTTCACACCGATGACAGGAATATTATATTTGACCAGTGCCCGGGCAGCATGCAGCAATGAACCATCACCACCAACCACAATGACCAGATCGACCACCTCACCAAGCAAGGCGCGGCTTACTGTCTGGGTATTTTCATAAGGTACCAGCGCAGCGGTATCTGCATCAAACACTGGATGCAGGCCCACGTTCAACAAATGATCATGAATAAGACATAAGGTTTCAACTACTGAAGATTTATCAGGACGTCCTACTAACCCGATATTTCGGAATGTCTTATGTGAAATTAGCACCAGTCTCGTCGCTCCGCTACGAATCGCTCCTATAATAGCATTAAGCTCTGGCTCGTTGACAATTTTCCCTGGTTTTTATGTATAAGTAGAGCAAGTTAGAAATAATATTATGCAGACTAAGTGTATTTTTTAATTGATATTTTTTAACCAATTTCTCTTTAAATATTGCAAATTCCCTAAAAGCTTCGCATGATTAGCAGAATTTTACAGACGCTTATCATCATTTATGAAGTATGAACGTGGTTTGGGGTTTATTGCCTTAATCTTTTCCGTTTTGGTCATTTCAGCTTTTGTTGCCTTTAGTATCTATCTGATTCGTCTAGATAATATTGTACGTGACAAATTTGAAGGCCAGCGCTGGGACATTCCTGCGAAAGTCTTCGCACGTCCGATGGAAATCTATGTCAATGCACCTGTCAGCCAACAGGATCTTCAGGAAGAGCTCAAACTGCTTGGATATAAGAGTGCTGAAAGCTATACCAAGTCCGGAAGTTATGTGACTTCTGGTAATACTTTATATGTACATACCCGTGGTTTTGACTTTGGTGACCGGGTTGAGCCTGAGCAGATTTTAAAAGTCAGCTTCAATGGTGAACAGATTAATGACGTAAGTGCCACCAAGCCCTCCACGTCCGGAATTGCCCGTTTGGAACCTTTATTAATTGGCGGGATTTACCCCCAACATAATGAAGACCGGGTACTGATCAAGCTGAATAAAGTACCTAAATCTTTGATTGAAGCACTGATCGCCACCGAAGACCGTAATTTCTACCACCATCATGGTGTATCTCCACGCGGGATTGCACGTGCAGTGGTCAGCAATATTACCGGCGGTAAACGTCAGGGTGGCTCGACTTTAACCCAGCAGCTGGTCAAAAACTTCTATTTAAGTCCAGAGCGTACGTTAAAACGTAAAGTCAATGAAGCCTTTATGGCGATGTTGATTGAATTGCATTATGACAAGGATGAAATCCTTGAAGCCTATTTAAATGAAGTGAATCTGGGCCAGAATGGTAATTATTCTATTAATGGTTACGGTCTGGCTTCCCAATTCTATTTTGGTCTGCCGTTGCGCGAATTAAATATTTCCCAACAGGCATTTCTAGTTGGTCTGGTACAAGGTCCTTCCCTCTACAATCCATGGCGTAACCCTGAAACGGCGAAAAGACGTCGTGATATTGTGCTGAACAATATGCTGGTTATGGGTTATCTGACCCAAGAGCAATATGAAACCGAGAAGGCACGCCCTCTCAATGTCATTACAAAACCAACCCTGGGTCCAGCACGTTTTCCTGACTTCTTGGATATTGTGCGTCGTCAGCTGCGTACCGAATATCAGGAAGGTGATATTACTAATCAGGGCCTACGCATCTTTACCACGTTGGATCCATTGGCACAGACCCGTATTCAGCAAAGCTTCAAAAATACAGTAGCGAACTTAAGCAGATCAAATCCGAAACGTTTAAAAGATTTGCAAGGTGCGGTGCTGGTCACTCATCCAGAAAATGGTGAACTGGTTGCTGCAGTTGGTTCGACCCAGGACTTTACCGGCTTTAACCGTGCCTTGGATGCCAAGCGTCAGGTGGGTTCGTTATTAAAACCTGTGATTTACCTGACCGCAATTGAATCAAACCGTTACCATTGGGGGAGCCCGATCGAAGACAGCGAGCTAAGTATTAAAACTGATGGCAAGACCTGGACACCCAAGAACTATAGTGGCCGCCCGCATGGTGTGGTTCCAATGTCTCAAGCACTGGCAAATTCCTATAACCTGTCCGCGGTACGTTTGGCGCAGGAATTCGGTATGTCAACCTTTATCAATCACCTGAAGAAATTTGGTGTGACTTCTGATATTCCGTCCTACCCTTCCATTTATCTGGGTGCGGTAGATATGTCACCTATGGAAGTGATGAGTCTGTATGGCAATTTTGCAACTGGCGGTTTTAAATATCCGGTCAAAGCCATTCGTTCCGTGGTGGATGCCAATGGTCGTCTGGTCGATCGCTATGGCCTGACGGTTCAGCCAACCATTGATCCGGCTTATGCCTATATCCTGAACAATGGTTTACAGCAGGTCATGAGCAGCGGTACCGGTCAATCTGCTTATAGTACCCTGCCACGTAATCTTGGTCTGGCTGGCAAATCAGGGACGACCAATGATACCCGTGACTCATGGTTCGCAGGCTATTCTGGTAATTACCTAGCTGTGGTCTGGTTAGGTCTGGATGACAATAAGATTACTGGTTTGACCGGATCATCTGGTGCGCTACCGGTATGGACCAGTGTCATGAAGCAGCTACGCCAGAAGCCGGTAAATCTGCATCAACCAGGTGAGGTACAATGGCAATGGGTCGATCGCGCGACAGGTCATTTGTCTGCTCAAGGCTGTGAAGGTGCCATGTATATTCCACTGACTCGTCACAGCATGCCAAATCAGGCTACTGCTTGTGGCGCATCGCATTATGCCCCTGCCCCACATACGATTGATTCAGAAGAACCTCAAGGTTCTGACGATCCAAGCGATGAAATTGGGATCTGGATTGAAGAAACTGAAACGGAAAACCAACGTGATTCTTTACAAGATACACGTATCATCTCAAGCGGTAGTTATTCACCCTAATTGAGTGAGATATATGTTTCAAAAAATCCTGATTGGTTCAATTTTAGTTGCTTTAGTCGGCTGTCAGTCCATACAGCAGGAACCATCTGCTCCAGCCAAGCCTGCACCTGAAAAGCCACGGGTGCAGAAATCTGATGGCGTAGTGATTACGCCTTATGATCATCCTGAAATCAAACGTCAAAAAGTGGTCGTGCCGCAGCAGAAACCTAAACCACAGCAGTTTGATGATGGCCGTCAGTTACCTGCTTTCAAGAAATTGATGCAGCAGACTCAGACAGCGTATAAAGCACAAAAGTTTGATCAGGCTGAAGCCTATGTTACCCAGGCACAGCGAATGGCACCACAGTCTCCTGAAACCTATCTGTATTTAGGGATGCTGGCGAACCGCAAGAATAAACCCGCCAATGCGCAAGCGTTTGCGCAGCGCGGCCTTAGCTATGCCCAAAGTAATGCTATGAAAAAGCAGCTCTGGCAGGTAATTCTTAAAGCTGGTCAGCTGCAGAAAAATCCACAAACCATTCAAAAAGCACAGAAGGCATTAAGCGCTCTTTAAGCTATAATTACTTTTAGTAATTAACTTACTTATATCCCGCGAATGCCTGCGATCCCGTAGGCATGATGGGATTGAGCCAGACTCAAATCATCTTTGTTCATTCCACCAAGTGCATACACAGGAATCTGAATCTGTTTGGCAATCTGCTCAAAGGCAATCCATCCCAGTGGCTCTACTTCTGTATGAGTCGCTGTTGGAAGCACAGGACTCAGAAAAATTGCTTCACAGCCCAGCTGTTCTGCCCGTTGTGTGGACGCATGATCATGACACGCCGCAATATAGCGTTTCCCTATAACCAGATCACTGGTACTTAGTTGATTCAGCTGTGCCTGTTTAAGATGTAAAGTCTGAATACTCTGTTGCTGTTGTTCATCCAGCAGCAGATATAAGTCATGATTAATAATCAATTGGGATAATTTTTCTAACGGCAGGGTTGCCAATTTCTCGGCCTGTTCTGCGTTGGCGTCAACTCGCCAATACAGCATTTGCGCTTTGTCGAGCTGATGCAGATCTGCCAGATCACTGCTGATTTTAATCATCTGTGGCCATAACAGTTTTTTTAAAATCACCGCATTGGCTTTCGGAAAATTCAGCTGCTGTAACTGCTCGCGGCTATACCACTTCCAGGGTTGCTGAATCTGGGCTAACTGTGCTTCAGCTACACTGGCATGGAATAAATGCAGATGCACAATCACATCTTCATATTCATGACGAATAAAATCGAAAGGATGCCAAAGCTCGATATCAATACCGACTTCTTCCTGGATCTCACGACGGCAGGATTGCAGCGGTGTTTCACCTTCTTCTACTTTGCCGCCAGGGAATTCATGTTTATTTCCCTGATGCTGTTTCGCTTCCCGCCAGCCAACCAGAACCTGATTTTGGTGAAATAACAAGGCAATCGCGACATGAATATTTGCTTTAGACATACGAAGATAAACTGGCTGGAAATATTACAAATTGTAAGTGATAGCGGATTTTTTAGGAATTGAAAAATTTAGGCGTTGACAGCTCTATTCGATAATGATTATCATTTAAATCAATCCAAGCACATACCACGGAGTCTATGGAATGAACGCACCTTTTAGCCTGTTTACACGTAACAATGACGCTCATCATGCATTACCAATGCTGCATTCAAATAACCTGTTTGCTCTCGGACGTGAAATTCGCATCATGCATGCCGGTGAAGAATACCGCCTACGCTTGACCCGAAATAATCGTCTCATTCTCACTAAATAAATAAAATAACTCACACAATAATAAACGTGGTCATCAGCAGTATGAATCAGCGCGTACTGCTTCTTTTCTTATTTGGTCTGTTTCATGATTCTAGATCTAAAAGCGCAATACGACTTTTAACCCGCCAAGATCAGAAGCCATAAATTGAATATCACCATGATGCAATTGCATGATTTTCTGGCAGATAGATAATCCCAGGCCTGATCCTTGCGTTTTAGTGCCCAAAGCGCGATAAAAACGCTCACCCAGTCGCTGTAAAGTTTCCTCAGAAATTCCCTCTCCTGAATTTTCAATCACCACTTCTGTTTTATCCGCCTGATGCTGGCACTGGATCAGAATTGTACCCGCAGACGGCGTATATTTGATGGCATTGTCGATCAGGTTTCGCACGCAACTGAAAATGAGTTCGGCATTCCCTGAAATATCAGCATGATTTAGCTCAAGTTTTAGGTCCAGCTGTTTCTCTTCTATGAACGGCGTGAGTGTTTTTAAAGCATCCTGAATAAGCTCAGGCAAATCTAACTTTTGTTGTGGCAGGTTATGATTTTGTTCAGGGTCCAGTCGAGCCAGCAGCAAGAGGTTTTCCAGAACCTGAGTACCGCGACTGACATCTTTTTGAATCTGCGCCAGATCCTGAGACAATGTCTCATGAGTCTGATATTTGCGTTTTAACACCTGCAGGCGCATTTGAATCGCTGATAAGGGTGAGCGTAGTTCATGCGAAGCATCTGCAGTAAAGCGCTGTTCTGCACTTAGGGACTGCTCTACCCGAGCCAACATCCGGTTTAACTGACTGACAATCGGTTGTAGCTCAGCAATTTGCGGTTCGGGCGATTGAACCGGACTTAGATCCTGGGCGGACTTGGAGGCAATATCCTGTGAAATCCGGTTAAGTGGCTTTAACTGACGTTTAATCAATAGATGTAGTAACAACCATTTCACTAGCCATAATATTAGAAGGATTAAACCAAAACCTAAAATACTATTCCAGATCTGTTCAAAGCGTATAGATACTGGCTGTATGACCTGAACTTTAAGTCCATTATCTTCAGCTATCAAAGTTCGTAATAACTGTCCATCTTCAAAATAAAAATGTAGGCCTGATTGATAACGTAACTGATGTTGCAACAGATTGTTCTTTTCGGAAGTGGTTAGCTGGTCCCGATCCAGCCAAAGTCGATACTGGATCTCAAACTCTTCACTGATATCATCTACATTGTGACCTTGGGACTGAGTCACATCGCCAAGTAACAGTTCCGCAATATCTTCCATCAGTTCATCATGAATTTGCATAGACTGATAGCCAGAAATGCCCAGCAATAACAACCAGGCCAGACAGCCCGCCAGAATGGAACTATACATGGCATTCTTGATCAGCTTGTGTTGCAGTGAAATCACCTGAGCCATGATTGATCTACCCTTCAGCTTTATGCATACGATAACCCAGCCCACGTATGGTCTTGATCATCTGACTGCCAATTTTCTTGCGTAGTTGATAAATAAAAACCTCGATGGCATTACTCTCAATTTCATCCCCCCAGGCATAGAGGGATTCTTCCAGCTGTTCCCGGGTCACTACATGCTCTGGCTTTTGCATCAATTTATGCAAAATCTGAAACTCTTTGGCCGTTAAGTTCACCACTTCACCTGCTTTAGTCAGAGTTTTAGCCTGTATATCCAGCTGCAGATCTTCCCAGGTCAGCACATGGCTCAGATTTTTTTGCTGCAAGCGGATCTGGGCACGAATTCGTGCAGACAATTCTTCCAGGCTAAAAGGTTTGACCAGATAATCATTGGCACCTAAATCAAGTCCTTCTACCCGGTCATCAATACTGTCTCGAGCAGTAATAAAAATAACTGGCGTATCTTTCTGCAGTTTACGTAGCGTCGTCAGAATCTGATCCCCACTGGCTCGCGGTAAACCACGATCCAGTAAAACACAGTCATACTGATGCTGTTCAAGCGCCAGAATGGCATGGTCCCCACGCTCAACCCAGTCAATTACATAGCCATCCATTTCCAGCCAGGTCTGAATACTTTCTGCCTGTGAGGTATCATCTTCCGCCAAAAGAATACGCATGCTGAATCCCCCTTATTTTCAACATATAATCATGAATTTTAAATAAAAAAAACCACATGCTTTTTGTAATATTGCATGTGGTTTTCTCTAGTCAGGTCATTAGGCTATCGCCAATGCCTTAATTGAAACGCACTTCATCAACATCAATTTCAACACGTTTCGCGGGTTTGTAATCGATATCTACTTCACCAATAATGGTTACTGATGTTTTGGCAGAAATCGGTTTGCCTTGCCATAACTCATCATCAATTTCGACATTGATGCTGCCTGTGTTGTCACGGAACTGATATTTTTCGTCGCCTACTGATTTCACCACATGACCTTTGATTTGTACCTTGCTGTCATCTTTCATGGTGAGTGCTTGTTTTACAGTTACGGTTTTGGCAAACGCGCTTTGGTTTACTGTACTTTCTGCCATAGTCGCAGTTGTTGCTGAACCAATAAGTGCCACTGCTACAAATGCTTTGGTCATATTTTTCATATTCAGTACCTTTTAGGCTGTCTTGTTTCGATGAAGCTATTAAAACAGCTGAAGATGAATTGAATCTTAAGAAAACTTTATTTTCAAAAATGGGTTTTAAAAATTAATTCAGTGGCACTACATGTAGTACTTCCTCTAGCGTGGTGACACCTTCAATGACTTTTCGTGCACCCGCAATTCTAAGTGGCTCTACACCTTCTTTTTTCGCCTGAGCACGTAACTGGTTCAAGTTGGCATCTGCGCCAATCAGCTGTTTGGTTGCCAAACTCAGTGGCATAAACTCATAGATCCCTATACGCCCTTTATAACCCGTATGACGACACTCCTCACAACCTACTGGACGGAACACAAATTCTGGACGGGCCAATGGATAATCTGCTGCTAAATGCTGCCATTCCTGCTCATCCATAAAGCCTTCTGCTTTGCAGTGTGGACACAACTTACGCACCAGACGCTGAGCCAATACACCGAGAATCGTTGCAGCAGTCAGGAACGGTTGTACCCCCAGATCATGCAGACGGGTTAAACTCGACGGTGCGTCATTGGTATGTAACGTGGATAAAACCAGGTGACCTGTCAAGGCAGCCTGAATTGCCATATTGGCAGTATCCTGATCACGAATCTCACCGACCATGATGATATCTGGATCCTGACGCATTAATGCCCGTACACCATCGGCAAAACCCAGATCAATTCCGGTATTCACCTGCATCTGGTTAAAGCTTGGCTCCAGCATCTCGATCGGATCTTCAATGGTACAGACATTGACCTCTTCGGTCGCCAGCTGCTTTAAAGTTGAATACAGCGTAGTCGTTTTACCCGAGCCTGTAGGTCCAGTCACCAGAATGATGCCATGACTATGACTGGTCAGCGTGTTCCATTCATTCAGCAAATGCCCTTCAAAACCCAGTTGCTGGAAGCTGCGTACCAATACTTCCGGATCGAAAATACGCATTACCAGTTTTTCACCAAAAGCGGTGGGTAAGGTCGATAAACGCAGTTCCGTTTCCTGCCCTTTAGGCGTACGGGTTTTTAGACGGCCATCCTGTGGCTTGCGCTTTTCTGCCACATTCATCCGGCCCAGAATTTTAATACGTGAAATCACTGCAGTAAGCGTATTGGCTGGCATTTTATAAATGGTATGCAGCACGCCATCAATACGGAAACGGATTTTCCCGGTATCTTTGCGTGGTTCCATATGAATATCACTGGCACCCTGTTCAAAGGCAAACTGTAATACCCAGTCCACCAGTTTAACAATATGCTGGTCATTGGCATCTGGATTTTGCGAATCACCGAGCTGTAAAAGTGCTTCTACACCCTTATTTTCACGGTCATAAGCCGAGGATTTTTGTGATCCACTGACAGCACGACTAACCTGATAATATTCGACAATATATCGCTGCAACTGTTCCGGATTCAGTAGCACCCGTTCAATACGGCGCGGGCTAACATTCTGCTGTAGATTCGACACCCATTCCATTTTATAAGGCTGATCGGTAGCAATCAGGATTTTGTCTGGCTGGATTTCAACGGCGAGAATACGGTTACGGAGTGCGTATTCCTGCGACATTACTGCGGTAAGTGCCTGAACATCGGCTTTTAAAGGATCAATAATATAAAATGGCAGATTTGTTTTTTCTGACAGCCACTGACATAAACGGTTTAGGGTAAGTGTACTTTGGGGATGAGAGCGGTCGACCAGATTAAAATTGGCAATCCACTGTAAAGGATGCCATTTCAGCTGTTCACGCTGACGATGCGTCGTCTGTACCAGCATACGGTCTCTATCACTGATCTTACCGTCTTTAAAAAGTTGCTCCAGACACCACGCGGTATCAATTTCAAAGTCAAATTTCATTGTTATAGGCCCCTAAACATGCCTTCACTATAACAAGTTTTTGCTATTTTTCGCATTCTCCTGCTGTGTCTTCTGGCTGTTTCTGCTAGCTGGTGCCAATCTTTAGCGTTACCAATCTTTTCACCTATCTTATCTCTCACATTTCTCTCTTGTTCATCCTCTAGCTTATGGCCTATATTTTAGAGATACCTTTGAAAATAATTACTTATTCATAGCTGAGGCCGGATATGGATTTTAGCGCAGTGCCCATGAATGACAGCTCCTTTCAGGAACTGCTCACTATCCTGACTTCAGCATTGGGCTGTGGCTTATTGATAGGCCTGGAACGAGAACGGCATAAACAGCGGGAGCAACAGCCAAGCTTTGCCGGCTTACGTTCTTTTGCTATCTGCGCCCTGTTGGGAGCTATCTGTTTTTTATTCGGAATAATCACTGGCCTGGTGGGTGCACTGATTATTGGTGGCATGGTCATTTCCTCTATCCGAAATCAGCCGGATGATCCTGGAATTACCACCGAACTTGCTTTTGTGATGGCCTATTTTATTGGGGCAATCTGTCTGTGGAATATTCCGCTGGCTGCCGGACTTGCAGTACTCATTACCGTCATTCTGATGGCCAAACATTCCATGCATAATATTGCTGGAAAATGGATTACTGAAGCTGAATTCCGGGATGGTTTACTGTTACTGGCATTGGTCTTGATTGGTTTACCTTTGACACCCGATACACCGCTATGGGGCAAGGTGCTTAATCCCTACCTGATTCTGAAACTCTTAACTTTAATTTTGGTGGTACAGGCGCTAGCGCATATTGCCAAACGCTTACTTTCTACAAAAAATGCCCTGATGCTTTCTTCCATTGCCTCTGGTTTTGTTTCCAGCACAGCTACAGTAGCCCAATTGGGCCTACAGGTTCGTAAAGGTGAGATGGATGCCCGATCTAATGCGGGTGCCGCACTCATGTCCTGTATCTCGACTTTAGTACTGCTGTTCATTGTGGTCGGAGGCGTATCTTTTAGCTGGCTTAAAATTATTTTGCTTCCTTCCCTAGTGGCAATGGCCATTCTGGCTGGCTGTGCATTTCTATTGCTGCGTAAAGCCAAACCGCCAGAAAATTGTGAAAAAGAAGAAGATAGCCGGATGTTTAGCCTGAAAGAAGCGGTCATCATTGCAGTCACCTTGACGCTGATTCAGGCTGCAATTTATGGGCTGGAACTCTTACTCGGCGATGCTGGCTTGCTGGCAGGGACCCTGCTGGCTTCACTATTCGAGATTCATGCAGCCATGGCCAGCGTGGTCATTCAGGGTGACCCGAGCAATACCCGGCTAATTCAGGCCCTGCTCATAGGCCTTGCAGCCCATGCTTTAGCAAAATCTGTAAATTCCGGCCTGTCAGGTGGATTCAAATATGCGATGTATTTTGTCCCTGTACAGATTCTACATATGGCAGTTTTGATCGGAATTTTGTGGTGGACGCTAAAACTTTAGAATGATTTGAGCAGAAAGTATAAATACCCTAGCCCTTTAGCCATCATTCAATCTCTACAATCAGGACAGAAGTTTCATTTACAATAAATTTGATATTGAAATCTGCAAAGTGCATACCATAAATTCGCTCCGGATCCTCCTGATAGGCTGGACGTGGATCAAGGGATAAAACCTGTTCAAGTTCCTGAATGGTCTGTACAGAAATTTTTCCATTTTCTAGCAATTGCTGCTTTTGCTGCTCTGCTTCATCACTCCAAATAACGGTTTTACGTTGTGGCTCCTCCTGAGCATAACCGCTCTGCGCTTCCATCACAGCATCAGAATAACGAATATAAGGTTTAATATCGACAATCGGAGTACCATCTAAAAGATCACTGCCCGTCACATAAACACGGACTGTTTTGCCAACTTTTTTCACTTCTTTCAGCTTGACCACGGATAAACCAATCGGCGAAGGACGATACATACTACGTGTCGCGAACACCCCTATTTTCTGGTTGCCACCTAAACGTGGTGGGCGTACCTGTGGATGAAACTTGCTGTTTTCCTGATTTTTATTGTCATGGAACTGCCAGAGCAGCCATAAATGGCTAAACTCCTCAATTCCCTCAAAAGCCAGCAGATCATTATAAGGCGCCTGCATTTCAATATAGGATTCTACTTCCACCAGATTAGGTTGACGTGGAATACCAAATTTTTCTTTATAGGGAGATTTCATTATACCGATTACAGGTATAGTCAGTTCAGTCATCATCACTTTTTTTGATAAGCTCAATTAAATATATTCAGTTTATCGAGAATGAATTTGGTTTAGAATAGCAACCTGTTCTAATTTGATAACTTATTGAGACCTTTAATGGCTGCTTTTAACGTCGAAAAGATTACTCACGTCCACCATTGGAATGACACATTATTCTCTTTTAAAACGACTCGTGATACTGCATTACGTTTTAAAAACGGTCAGTTTGTGATGATCGGCCTTGAGGTCAATGGTAAGCCTTTAATGCGTGCATATTCAATTGCAAGTGCAAACTATGAAGAAGAACTGGAATTCTTCTCGATTAAAGTTCCAGATGGTCCACTGACTTCTATTCTGCAAAAAGTAAAAGTTGGCGATGAAATCCTGGTTTCTAAAAAACCGACAGGTACACTGGTTCTGGATGACCTGAATCCTGGTAAGAATCTGTACTTATTGTCTTCAGGTACTGGTCTCGCACCTTTCCTGTCGACTATTCGTGATCCTGAAACTTATGAGCGTTTTGAAAAAATCATCGTGGTTCACGGTACGCGTTTCATTTCAGAACTGGCTTATCAAGATTTAATCCTGAATGAAGTACCAAATCATGAATTCTTCTCTGAGTTGGGCGCAAAAGAAAAACTGATTTACTACCCAACCGTTACTCGTGAGGAATATCCAAACCAAGGCCGTGTAACGACAGCAATTGAAACTGGTGAACTGTTTGAAAAAATCGGTCTGCCACGTTTTAACCCTGAAACTGACCGCGCAATGCTATGCGGTAGCCCAGCCTTCCTTGATGACGTTGCTGCCCTTCTTGACCAACACGGTCTGAAAGAATCTCCACGTATGGGTGTTCTAGGCGATTATGTAATTGAACGTGCGTTCGTTGAAAAATAAGATGCCTTGAATCTAAAAAACCGGGC
>NZ_DEZM01000012.1:25542-29299 GCF_002364825.1 Acinetobacter sp. UBA3132
CCTTTTTATTTAGTATTAATTTTTATCATGCAGTTGTACGACGTTCTTGTAATGCCTGCTTCACCACCTGATATCCTGCAGTTAATCCCAGACTGGCCATAATCACCGCCACAATCATATCGGGCCATAGACTACCAGTTCCAAATACACCAATGGCCGCAAAAATAACTGCTACGTTGCCAATTGCATCATTTCGGCTACACAGCCACACAGACTTCATGTTTGAGTCTCCATCACGGAAAGCATAAAGAATCACAGCCGTGATCACGTTTGCCAGTAAAGCGATTGCGCCGATGATACCCATCGTGATGGCTTCAGGAGGAATACCGAGCAGATAGGCATAGATGACTTTAGCCATCACCACCAAACCAAAGGCTGCCATAGTCAGACCTTTAATTAAGGCTACAGTGGCTCGCCAGTACAGGCTTGCACCTAATACAGCCAGTGAAATCCCATAATTCACTGCATCCCCAAAGAAATCTAGCGAGTCGGCCCATAAAGCTGAAGAATGAGCATAGGCTCCCCCGACCAGCTCTACCAGAAACATACTGAGGTTAATCCATAAGGCAATCCATAAAGCCATTCTAAACTTGCTGTTTGGCTTGATGGGTGCCGGTTCATGACTACAGCTACAGGCCATATTCTTCTCCGATGTATTTTTATACGAAATACGATACATTGATTAGAAACTATGGAGTAACTCCAAGGTCAAGCCCGAGGTGTATATGTCTTTGTATCTAATTTCAGAAATCGCAAAAAAGTCACATTTAACTACTGACACGGTGCGTTTTTATGAGAAAAAAGGATTCATCACGCCGAATTTTCGAGCAAATAATCAATATCGTTATTTTGATGATGAAGCGCTTAAAAGACTGATTTTTATCAAGCGTTGTCGTGATCTGGATATGTCCTTAAAGGAAATCGAGACCTTAATCGAACTGGAGCAAAATCCCGAGCAGAACTGTACAGCAGTCAACAATATTATTGACCAGCATCTACAGGATATCACCAATAAAATGAAAGAATTAGCAGCTTTTAAAACTCAGCTTACCGAGCTAAGAAATAGCTGTAATACGCCGACTATGGTTGACCATTGTCAAATCCTGAAAACCCTGGAACGGTCTGAAATCGAAGATCAATAGTCTGTATATTTATTTCAGTTTTACTTATTTGATAATGTTGAAAATATCAACAAAAACCATGATTTCCGAGTGATTTACTTGGTTGAATCTTGTTTTTAAATGAATAAAATAAAAGCCGTACTTTTTATATGTCTTTCGATTTCGTCATGAGTATCATCCCTGTTACTGAACTTCTCTCACCTGCTGGCTCACTGAAAAATATGCGTTATGCTTTTGCCTATGGTGCAGATGCAGTCTATGCCGGCCAGCCGCGTTATAGCCTGCGTGTTCGTAACAATGAATTTGACCATGACAATCTGGCTATAGGCATCAAAGAAGCACATGATCTTGGCAAAAAATTCTATGTGGTGGTGAATATCCAGCCACATAACTCCAAGTTGAAAAACTTTATCCGTGACCTAGAACCTGTGGTGGCGATGCAGCCAGATGCACTGATCATGTCCGATCCGGGCCTGATCATGCTGGTGCGTGAACATTTCCCGCATATGGACATTCACCTGTCTGTCCAAGCCAATGCCGTGAACTGGGCAACGGTAAAGTTCTGGAAAAACATGGGGCTTACTCGTGTGATTCTGTCACGTGAACTATCCATTGAAGAAATTGCAGAAATCAAACAGCAAGTACCAGATATGGAGATTGAAGTCTTCGTGCATGGCGCGCTGTGCATGGCCTACTCCGGACGTTGCATGTTGTCTGGCTACATGAATAAACGTGATGCCAACCAAGGTGCCTGCACCAATGCTTGCCGCTGGGAATACAAAGTTCTGGATGCCAAAGAAGATGTGACCGGTGATGTAATACCGGTGAAAAATCTGGATTCAGGCTGCTGCTCCCAAGATATGGATGAAGCTCATAAAGTAGCTCAACATCAGTTTGACGAGCCGGTCCTACTTCAGCGTAACGATGAAGATATGTTTGCTGCCGAAGAAGATGAACATGGCACTTACTTCATGAACTCAAAAGATTTGCGTGCAGTCCAGCATGTAGAACGATTAACCAAAGTCGGTGTGCATTCGCTAAAAATCGAAGGTCGGACTAAATCCTATTTCTACTGTGCACGTACTGCACAGATTTACCGCAAAGCCATTGATGATGCTTTAGCTGGCAAGCCATTTGACCCATCACTGATGACCCAACTGGAAGGTTTGGCAAATCGAGGTTATACCGAAGGCTTCCTGCGTCGCCATGTTCATAGTGAATATCAAAACTATGAAAATGGTTCTTCCAGTTTTGATCATCAAATTTTCTGTGGTGAAGTATTAGAGCGAAATGGAGATTACATCAAGATCGATGTGAAAAACCGTTTTGTAGTCGGTGACTCACTGGAGCTGATGACGCCTAAAGGCAACATTACCTTCACCTTGACGGAAATCAAAGACCGTAAAGGTAATCTGATTGAAGATGCCAAAGGTTCGGGGCATATCGTCGAAATTCCGATTCCGGCAGATATTGATATGCAATATGCCCTGCTCATTCGCAACCTACCGACATCGACTGCAGATATTTCTGCATCTTCACTGACTTATCAGGCAGGCTAAGCATGGCACTCTTGATTACCGATAAATGCATCAACTGCGACATGTGTCTGCCGGAGTGTCCGAATGATGCCATTTATGAAGGTGACAAAATCTATGAAATCGATGTCAATCGCTGTACGGAATGCGTCGGTTTCTATGATCATCAAACCTGTGTATCCGTGTGTCCAATTGAGTGCATTGTGCCCCATCCGGAGCATGTGGAGACTAAAGAACAATTGATGGAGAAATTTAAGGGACTGAATCTATTCAACTCTTAATGAAATCTTAAAGATGGCATATTTTATGCTGATCTAAAGAACAACCTTGGGGAAGGCATAATAATAAATTAAAACAAAAACAGCGCAGAGGAAAGGAACAGTCAGAAGCAATTGGGGATGGTTCTGACTGATCTAAAACGAAGGAAAGCAAATATAAAAAAAGAAACTCTGGTGTTAGCGTCCGGAGTTCCTGTAAAAAGGGAATAAGAAATAGAGTCGATTGATGTTCTAGCACCTGGGTTTTGGGGAACCCAGGTGCTTTCCTTTATTACTGACCCGAACGGATGATGTAGTCAAATGCAGACAGTGATGCTTTCGCGCCTTCACCTGTGGCAATGATGATCTGCTTGTAAGGTACTGTGGTGCAGTCACCCGCAGCAAATACACCTTTCACATTGGTTTCATTGCGCTCGTTAATCACAATCTCACCGCGGTTGCTTAACTCAACTTTGGTTTCTTTCAGGAAATCCGTATTCGGTAACAAACCGATCTGAACGAAGATCCCTGCAAGTTCAACCGTATGTTCTTCATCGGTCGCACGGTCTTTGTATTTCAGTGCAGTTACCTGTGAACCATCACCAACCACTTCTGTTGAAAGCGCATTCTTAATCACCGTGGTGTTCGGCAAGCTGTTGAGTTTGTCCTGAAGTACCTGATCCGCACGTAGCTTGGTATCAAATTCCACCAGGGTGACATGCTCAACAATACCAGCAAGGTCGATCGCAGCTTCTACACCCGAGTTACCACCGCCAATCACCGCAACACGTTTGCCTTTGAACAGTGGACCATCACAGTGTGAACAGTAGGCAACACCACGGGT
>NZ_DEZM01000143.1:0-8012 GCF_002364825.1 Acinetobacter sp. UBA3132
ATCGATCATTTTTAGAAGGGAATTTATGCGACAAAATGACGCATTGGTTAGAGAATTACCTCTGTCTTTGAAACTTAAAAGGAAAGTTTTGAGGACCACGGCTTTATGATTTGATACAAGGCAGCTAAGCCCCACCAAACTTCGATGAAGATGGCTAGACTAATTTTTAAATATTCGGGTAATTTTTTAATCCTGAATTAGACTTATGTACAAAAGATTTTTCTTAATAAAAATAACGTGAACTGATATGCTTATTTTAAGGGGAGCTTTGTATAAAAGCATAATAAAGTACAGATAGTTGTAAATAATATGATGAATTTAACTGAGTCTCAGTTTGATTTTTCAAAGGACGTAGATCCTTTGATGCATGCTTTATTAGTCAGTGCGGAAGCTGCATACTACACAGCACCAGCGCATACACTTGTACAAACCCGAAAATTTGCTGAGATTCTGGTTAATAAAGTAGCCCAAGCCAATCAACTTGAAATCCCTGAACAGGCGGATTTTCTCTCCCGTATTCGTTTACTTGAGAATAGACTCAAGCTGAAAGCTGACTTTATCTCTGTTTTACATACCTTGCGTGTTAATGGTAACAAAGGTGCGCATGATGCCGAAACCGATCATAGTGATGCTTTGACTTCTCTACGGTTATCGTATCGAATGGCACAGTGGCTGTATATTCTGACTACTCAGAAAACCAAATTGTTCCCTGAGTTTGAAGCACCTGTTGATCCAACGCTTGAAGCACGGCGCATGCGTTTTGAATTGATGGAGCTACAGCAGCAGTTGCGTACGGCACAGGACAAGCAAACTGTTCACTCAGATATTCAACATAAATTGGCAGAACTAGAAGCAGAGAATCTACAGCTTAAGCAACAGCAGCAAGTAGAAGCACAAACACTACAGGCTCAACTCGCTGCCTATGAAGCAAAAGTGAAAGAGCTGGAACAGCAGGCACCTCAATCTAGTATTGAGATACATATCGAAGATGAGCAATTGGATATAGCCAATGCTTCATTTGAATTGTCCGAAGCTGAAACACGTGGGCTTATTGACCGACAGCTTCAGCTCGCAGGTTGGCAGGCAGATACACAGCTCTTAAGGTATAGCAACGGCGTTCGCCCGCAAAAAGGTTTAAACCTTGCAATCGCAGAATATCCGACATTACTGGGTGGTGAAGAGGGTTTTGCGGATTATGTGCTTTTTGAAGGCTTGATGCCTGTTGCAGTGGTCGAGGCAAAAAAGCAGAACAAAACCGTCAGTCAGTATATTCGTCAGGCGGAGCGTTACTCACAAGGCTTTCAATTTGCGTCTGATTTAGACAAGCCATACAAGAATACGCCGTGGACATCTGAGGAAAAGGTCTACCACATTCCTTTTGTGTATGCATGTAATGGTCAAAAGCAGTCTAAGCGTCTAGCTGATGAGGGCGGAATCTGGTTCCGTGATGTACGACATCCATCTAACATTTCTAAGGTGTTGCAAGGTTTCCATTCACCAGCAGGGTTGAAGCGAAAGCTTGAGCAGGATATTGCTCGTGCAGATGAATATTTAGAACAGACCGAGATTCTGCCATTTAATGATCGTGTTTATCAACGTGAAGGAATTAAAGCGGTTGAGCAAGCAATTGCCAAAGACAAGCAACGTATTTTACTTGCTATGGCAACAGGTACAGGTAAAACGCGTTTAGCGACTGGCCTAATGTACCGATTAATCAAAAGCCAGCGTTTTAAGCATATATTGTTCCTGGTTGATCGTTCTACTTTGGGCACACAGGCATTTGATGCATTTGGTGCTGAAGTGATTGAGCAAGGCCAAACCCTGGCACAAATCTATACGGTTGCCAATTTAGGAGTAGATACTACTGAACGTCCTGAAGTTCAAGTTGCTACAGTGCAAAGCTTGGTACATCGCTTATTCAATGGTGATGAGCCACTACCGATTGATTACTATGACTGTATTATCATTGATGAAGCACACCGAGGTTATACTTTAGATAAGGAAATGACCGAGGGTGAAGAAGCGATTCGTGATGAAGCACAGTATTTGTCGACCTATAAACGTGTCCTAGATTATTTTGATGCAACCTTAATTGGTTTAACAGCAACGCCAGCACTACATACAACAGAGATTTTTGGTAAGCCTGTATTCACATACAGTTTTACTCGTGCTGTAGAGGAAGGCTATTTAGTCAACTATGACAAACCGATTCGCTACATCACCAAACTGAGCCAAGCAGGCATTGAAATTCCTGAGGGGACAACGGTGCAGGTGGTGACCAATGCAACAGGTCAGCAGTCCACGGCGCTACTACAAGATGATATGGAATTTGATGTTGCCGACTTTAACCGTAGTGTGATTAACGAAAACTTCAATAAAGTGATTTGCCAAGCCTTAGTAGAAGACTTAAACCCACTCAGTGATGAAAAAACCATGATTTTCTGTGTGACGGATCGTCATGCGGATCAGGTGGTAGCATTGTTAAATGAGCTGTTCAAAGAGAAATATGGCAAAGACTGGAATAATGATGCTGTGGTGAAAATCACAGGCAATGCAGATCAGCCAAGTAAATTGGTTGAACGTTTTAAGAAGAATAAGTTCCCGAATATTGCTGTCACTGTAGATTTGCTTACTACAGGTATTGATGTACCGAAGATCTGCAATTTGGTGTTTATGCGTAAAGTTCGTTCACGTGTGCTGTTTGAACAGATGCTCGGTCGTGCAACTCGGTTATGTCCTGATATTGGTAAAACAGAATTCCGTATATACGACGCCGTAGATATTTTTGCGACTTTGCAAGCAGTGAATACCATGCAGCCGATTGTCGTGCGTCCAAATATCAGCATCGATCAGTTGATTCGTGAGTTAAGTGATCCGGAGTTGATGCAGAAAGCTAAGGCATGTGCTGTAGCCTCTGTGGATGAGGTTCAGCGTACTCAAGCCGATTTGGTCTTAGATGAGTTTATTCAGAAGATTACCCGTATTTTAGGGAAAGCTGAGAAGTTTAAACATCATCCTGATCAAGGCAAATTGCGTGAAGCACTTGGAAAAATCAAAGAAAACTTCGGGGTTGAGTCCTTTAAGCTACCTCAGATGCTGCGTGCTAAAGGTATTGATGATCTTGGTACTTGGCTACAGCAAAACAGTGCGATTTTAGAAGCACGTTTGGCTGAGGTTCGTAGTGCTCTCGGCACCTTGGATTTACCAATTATCTCGGACGAGAAAGACGAACTGATTGAACGCGTCGTAGATACGGCACATCAACAGCCTGAAGATTATCTGGAATATTTTGATAGCTTCATTAAAACAGCCGTGAATGACAATGCAGCAATTAAAGCAGTCGTAACACGACCATCTGATCTGACTCGCGAGCAGTTGCGAGAACTGGAAAACTTGTTGACCAGCAAAGGTTTTACCCAAAGCAAGCTAACCCAGGCACTAGGTGGCAATGCGTCAAACCAAACCTATGCATCACAGATCATCTCTATGATTCGCCGTTCAACATTGGGTGAAGAAATCTCATCGGTGGAAGAACGTTATCAACGTGGTCTAAACAAGATTCTACAGCAGCGTGCTTGGACTGAGGATCAAAAGCAATGGTTGGCACGATTAACCCTGTTTATTGCCAAAGAGGTGGTGGTTGACAAGAATATGATTCACCATCAGTTTGCTAAAGACGGTGGGGTTAAACGCTTGAGTAAGTTACTTGATAGCGATGTTGAAAAATTAGTCGATGATATTCATGATGGGTTGTGGCAGGCGTCTTAACTGCTACAATCCTCGCGCGATACAATTTCTATTTTTATACCTTTCACATTTTCTAATGAAGAACAGCACATGACTCAAAACGGTATTGTCCAAAAACTCTGGAATCTTTGCGACGTATTAAAAGATGACGGGATTAACTATAGCGATTATGTGTCTGAACTGGTGATGCTGCTCTTCGTTAAAATGGTCGATGAGCTGGATGACGAGTTTTCTACACTTGCCAAGATTTATCCTGAACAATATAAATGGTCGCATTTTAAAGATCATAACGGCATTGAGCTATTAAACTTCTATAAGCAAATGCTCTTGGACTTGTCTCAAAATCAGAATGAACTGATTGCATCGATCTATGCCAATGCTCAAACCCGTTTACGTGAACCACGCCATTTACAGCAACTAATCAATGAATTTGACAAGCTGGACTGGTTTAGTATTAAAGCGGATGGACTAGGCGATTTGTATGAAGGCTTGCTTGAGAAGAATGCGACCGAAACCAAATCAGGGGCAGGTCAGTACTTTACGCCACGTCCACTAATTAACAGCATTGTGCGTTGTATACAACCTAAGCCAAGTGAAGTGATTCAAGATCCAGCATGTGGTACGGCAGGCTTCCTGATTGCTGCGGATGCGTATATACGACAGCACCATGATTTGTATGCACTGACTGAACAAGAAACTCAGTTCTATACTTTAGATGCTTTTGTTGGTGTTGAACTTGTTCCGAATACGCGCCGTTTAGCGCAAATGAACTGTTTACTGCATGATATTGGTGGTGAGCAAGGTGCAATTAAACTGGGTAACTCATTGGGTCCTGTGGGGCAGGCCTTGCCAAAAGCGGATGTAATTTTAGCCAATCCGCCATTTGGTACGTCTAAAGGTGGTGAGGCGAGTATTACCCGTGATGATTTGCCATTTAACACTTCAAATAAGCAATTGGCATTTTTACAGCATATTTATAAGAACTTAAAACCAGGTGGTCGTGCCGCCGTGGTATTACCTGATAACGTGCTGTTTGAAGCTGGACAGGGTACAGCAATTCGTCAGGACCTGATGAACAAATGTAATGTGCATACGATTTTGCGTTTGCCGACAGGGATTTTCTACGCGCAAGGTGTAAAAACCAATGTGTTGTTTTTTACTAAAGGAACAGAAGCCAACCCACTGCAAGATGAACACTGCACCACGGATACTTGGGTATATGACCTACGTACCAATATGCCAAGTTTTGGTAAGCGTACGCCATTTACTGAAGCACATTTAAAAGGTTTTGAAACTGTGTATGGCCCTGACCCTAAAGGTTTATCACCACGTACTGAGGGTGAATGGTCACTGACAGAAGCAAGCCAAGAACAGACGTTAGAGAACAGCCGTTGGCGTAAGTTTAGCCGTGAATGGATTAAAGAGCAGAAGGGTGATTCTTTAGATATTTCATGGTTAAAAGACAATGACGCCGTGGATGCTGCAAACTTACCTGAACCGCATGTATTGGCAAGTGAGGCAATGTCTGAATTAACTCAAGCTTTGGTTGAATTAGATGCATTAATGAAAGCTTTAGGTCAAACCGATGAAGCCAATACGCAAAAGCAATTGCTTGCAGATGCACTAGGTTTAAACGCTGAGGAACAGGCATGAGTTTAGATAATTTGCCTGTTGAATGGTTGAAATCTTCATTTGCTAATTTAAATGATTATCGAGCAAATAATTTTAATCCTTTGAAAAATGATGAAACGTATTATGAGCTTTATAGTGTTCCAATTTTTCCACAAGGTTACCCTGAAATACTACAAGCAAATGAAATTGGTTCTTCAAAGCAAATCGTAGAAAAAAACGATGTTTTACTATGTAAGATTAACCCAAGGATTAATCGTGTTTGGCAAGTTAGTAAATATACAGATTATTTAAACATAGCCTCATCTGAATGGATCGTTTTCAGACAATGTAATGTAGTACCGAATTTTTATCGATATTATTTTCAAAGTTTAGAATTCAGAAATCTACTATGTGCAAATGTTTCAGGGGTTGGTGGGTCATTGACTAGAGCACAGCCTAAACATGTTGCAACTTATGATCTACCAGTACCACCATTAGCAGAACAACAAGAAATCGTTCGTCAGCTTGATGTCATGCTTGCTCAAGTGGAGCAAATTAAAGCCCGTTTAGATGCTATTCCTGCCATTCTTAAGAAATTCCGTCAGTCGGTTTTGGCGGATGCGGTGAGTGGTAAATTGACGGAAGAGTGGCGAGAGCAAGAGAAGATAAAACCACAAATAAAAGAATTGCAAGATTTGAAAGATAGTCTGATTAAGAGCAAAGAAATCAAAAAAGACTTAGAAGTCATAGGAGCTGAAACTCTATTTGAAATACCTGAAAACTGGGGAAATCTAGCTTTACAATCTTTCGCTTCAAAGATTACTGATGGTGAACATAGCACACCTAAGAGAGAATCTGCAGGTCATTATTTACTATCGGCAAGAAATGTTCGTGATGGTTATATTGATGTGTCGAATGTAGATTATGTTGGTATAGAAGAATTCTCAAAGTTAAGAAAACGTTGTGATCCAAATAAAGGTGATGTACTTATTTCCTGTTCAGGTTCAGTCGGTCGTATAGCATTAGTTGATAAAGATGATGAATATGTCATGGTTAGAAGTGCTGCATTAGTAAAGACGTTAGACTCATTCATAGATAATAAATTCTTAATGTATGTCTTGCAGTCACCATATTTGCAAAAGCAAATTGATGAAAAATCTAAATCTACGGCACAATCAAATCTGTTCTTAGGTCAAATTAAGGAATTATCAATTCCTTACCCTAGTTTAAAAGAGCAGAAAGAGATTGTTCAGCAAGTCGAAAGTTTATTTAAAAATGCTAGTCTAATTGAAACGGCAGTCCAATCAGCTCAAAAACGAGTGAATTTGCTGACTCAATCTATTTTAGCCAAAGCCTTTAGTGGTGAACTGACTGCTGAATGGCGTGAACAGCATCAAGACCTGATTACAGGGGTAAACAGTGCTGAAGCCTTGCTTGTCAAAATTCAGGCGGATAGAGAAGAAAGTAAGCCGGTGAAAAAGGCGAAGAAAGCTAAAGCAGTTTAAATAACGTTATTTAATTCATTTTTTAAGGTGTAGGGAAACCTACACCTATATTTTTGTGCGGTTGTGGGTGTTGTTGTGGAATTAGGAACGGTAGGAATACTTTTACTAGTAGGCTTCGTATATTGGTTGTCATGGTGGTGGGTGGCGGTAACTCTGGTGCACAAATCTTGGCAGAAGTATCTCAGGTGGCCGAAACGCTTTGGATCACCCAGACACCGCCGCAGTTTCTGGCGGATGATGTCGATGGCCGTGTCCTGTTCTTAAGGGCGACCGAGCGCCTGAAAGCCCAGCAGGAGGGCAGAAAAATTGATCAGCCCATTGGTGGTCTGGGAGATATTGTCATGATTGATTCAGTCAAAGAGGCACGTGCACGTGGTGTACTACATAGCGAACGGCCATTTACAGCGTTCACTGAAGATGGCGTGATTTGGGAAGATGGCAGCACAGCGCAAGTGGATGCAGTGATCTGGTGTACTGGATTTAAGGCGGCGCTGAATCATCTCAGCAGCCTCGGAATTATCCAACAAGACCAGACCATCGCGGTTCAGAACGGCCGCTCGGTTAAGGTGCCGAATTTATGGCTGGTGGGCTATGGAGAATGGACCGGTGCTGCTTCGGCAACGCTAGTCGGTGTTTCCCGAACAGCCCGGGCAATAGCGGAAGACATCGCTGCATTTTTGGCCTGAGAGGATTTGATCCTGATTCAGTCGAGTGGATTGAGTGAATAGTATCTGTCTGCAACGAGCGTCATACCCGATGGTCTGATGCTCGTGATGATACGCTTGCATTGACGTTCGAATTTAATCAGGTAACTTATGCCCACAATGTGGACAGAAGAAATATTTGTTTTTTTCCTGCTCGAGTTGTTCTTTCTTACGCTCATGAATAAGTTCTAACAGGATATCCTGCATTTGTTCTTTGCTCAGTCCGACTTCTTTACGTAAAATTTCAATTTTTTCTTGATCTTCAATTAAGTCAATTTCTGCATCATCGAGCAGTTCACGAAATCTTAATTCCAGTTTGTGCTTGCGCTGTCTCAGCTCATTGGCCAGACCATTTGCCAGAATACCCGCAGGAAGCGCTGCCAGACCCACCCCTAAAATAGTAATTAAAGCCCCTAGAAAGCGGCCTAAGGGGGTGATTGGTGTC
>NZ_DEZM01000143.1:8116-16260 GCF_002364825.1 Acinetobacter sp. UBA3132
CTAAGGGGGTGATTGGTGTCACATCGCCATAGCCGACCGTGGTCAGTGTCACCACTGCCCACCACATGGATGCAGGGATGGAGCTAAAGACTTCTGGTTGAGCCTTATTTTCAACCACATATACTCCAGCCGCCGCGATGATGATCATGATCAGCAGGATAAAAATAACCGCCTGAAATGAGCCCTTTTCGCGCTTGATCACCCGCAATAAAATCTGCAGGGAGACGAAATAACGGGTTAATTTGAGTAATCTGAATAATCGAAGGATTCGCAGGAAGCGTAAATCGAGATGCACAAAGAAGTTAATATAGGCCGGGAGAATCGCCAACAGGTCAATGATGGCACCGCCACTACGGATCCATAACCATCGGTTTTTCCATGCACCTTCAAAGGGGTCTTTTTCCGCAATGGCCCAAAATCTTAATAAATATTCCAGGGTAAAAATAAAGATCGAGAATAATTCAAAGGCATCAAACAGCAGCTGATAGGATTGATAGAGGTCATTGATTGATTCAAGTAAAACGGCAGCAGTATTCCCAATAATCAATATAATCAGAAATATATTGATGACGCGACTTAAGATGCTTTCGTGTTCTTCATTATGCAAATTGTCATAAATAAATCTGCGAAGCTTATACCAGGCCTTGAATTCCATAACAGTGCATTACGGTGCGATAAGATGCTTTGAGTTTAGCGCAAGCCCGGCCATCGAAAGGAAATTTTTAAAAAATTAATCAGAACTGTGGGGTGGTGATTATCCTGGACTTTTAGGGCTAAAGCGAGTGTGCACGACTCTAAAATCCCCAAAGCATTCTGGTAAATCTCACTACGGAATACTTGAACGATACCGATACAATACTGCTTCAACAAATACCCTGTTGTCTTTGGCAGTTACTCAAACAGTACTTGCTCGTCCGGGCAACAGATCCTTAATCTGTTCCCACTGATCATCTCTTAATGCATAGCGTTTAGTCATGAAAAAATAATGAGGACAGATTAGATTTTCTTAAGCTAATTGGTGACAGGCCTAGTTGCATCAAGTGATCTTTTTTCTCTGGCATTTTTGTTTTCATAGAGGGGTCTTATTATTTTTATACCTGTTTCTATGCTAAAAATTAAAAGTGCGTTGTGATCGCCTGATCATAAACTTGAGAATACAGAGAAGGTTTTTGTTGAAGAAAAAGTTATTTGTATAAACAAAGGAAGTGATTTGAATTGGTGATATCTTTATTGGATGTTGAAAAGTAAGAATTTTTATTTCAAAAAATCTCTAGGGTTTTCGATTGTATTGAATTGATTTCAATGCGAAGCCCATAGGGCTGTCGGGCATTGAAAGAGAGCTGATAGCCATACTGTTTTAACAGGTTAGCGGTCAATGCCAGTCCTAAACCATGGCCGTGCTGCTGAGCAGATTTGCGCCAGAAGCGTTGTCCTAAATGTTGGATATCCTGTGCTGTCAGTTGCTGTCCATCATCTTCAATCACTAGGCAACCAGACTGCATGGAAATCCAGATATGGGCAGCCTGTGCATGCAGCAGGGCATTTTCAAGCAGATTTTTCAGTACGGTATACAGCACAAATTCAGGCAGCTGAATTTCGCCCAAGTTGTCCCAGTTTACCTGTATTTTTTTGTTCATTTCTGGATAGCGTGTACCTAAGTCTGCAAGAACTTTCTCAAGTGTGGGGCGAAGCCAGATGGCCTCAGGCATTGCCTGGATACTGTTTTCTGATTGGGTCAGCAATAAAAGCTGCTCGAGTAACAGCGTATAACGCCGGATACTCTCATTGGCCTGCTGCAAATTATGCTGAATGGATTCAGGCAGGTGCTGCTGCTGACCGATCAGCTGGGCCAGTTGTACATGGGTTTTAATTGCAGTCAGGGGACTGCGTAATTCATGTGCAGCATAGGCACTAAAGGCTTTCTCCTGTTGCAGACTGTCATTGAGTTTCTGAATCAACTGCGTGGAATTGTTGACAAAAGGCTGTACTTCTTGGGGAATACTTGCAGGCTTGAGCTGCATTAAAAAATCAGCCACCTCTGAATAGCTAAGGTTTTTCTGGTTCAGGTATTGACTGAGCTGATCCAAAGACCGGAACTGTCTGCGGATAATAAAGATGATCAGGGCAATACAGATCAGCAGTGAGAAGACCAAGGGAATCAGTACGGACTGCAGAATCTGCTGTAGTAAGGTATCCCTCAAGAACATACGTTCTGCTGCCACCACCTGAATATCGCCACGACGCAGAACATAACTGCGCCATTCCGTATCACCCTGCTGCCAGGTGCTGAATCCTTCTGGTCGCTGGCTTAAATTTTGGGGGGCACCGCGTGTTTTGGCAATCACCTGATTACCTAACGAGATGTCAGAGCTAAAAAGAGAAACTTCACAGGCAATTAACTGGTTTGCATCATCATTCTTGGCTAATTTGGATAAGGTTGCATCCCCTAGACTATCCAGTGGTAACTGCTGAATCAGCCGGGCAACCATTTGTGCAGATGCCGATAAGCGTTGATCCAGTGTGTCTTGTAAGCGTTGTTTCAGGTCAATATACAGCCATGAAAATACTGCACTCCACAGCACAATAAACACGGCCAAAAGGCTCATGACCAAACGCCATTTCAAGCTGTGACTAAACATGACGCTGCTCAAACGGTTTGAAAATATATCCCACACCACGAATGGTCTGAATTAAATCTGGATGCAGTTTTTGTCTCAGGTGATAAATGTGTACATTCAGGGCATTGCTCTCGATAGCGTCCTGAAAACCATAGAGCTTGTCAATAAGCTGTTCATTTTTCAGGATCTGGTTGGGGTGGCTCATCAGGGTTTCCAGCAGGCTGAATTCACGGCGAGATAAATTCACGGTCTGGTCTTGATAGATCACAGTCTGGGTATCCCGATTTAGAACCAGTTCATCAAATTGCAGGGTATTGGAGGCAAAGCCGCGGTGGCGACGGGTGAGGGCATGAATCCGGGCAATCAGTTCCTCCAGTTCAAAGGGTTTGGTCAGATAGTCATCGGCACCGGCATTCAGGGCCTGAACACACTGATCGGTCCGCAGCCGCGCCGTCAATACCAGTACCGGGAGATCAATCTGGTCGCGCCGCCAGCTGTGCAGCAAGTCCAGACCATCCTGATCCGGCAGGCCTAAATCCAGTAAACACAAATCGACTGCACTATGCCGGATAAAATAATCCGCAGCACGTGCGTGACTGACATGCTCCACTGAAATATTTAGATAGTTCAGAGCAGCACAAATGCTCTGTGCGATATAGGGATCATCCTCAACCAATACAATAAACATAGAACATCCTGATCAAACTGCCATTATTTTATAAATGATTTGGGCTGTTAATGTTGCCTTAATTTTAGTTTTTCAATAATGCAGTCCTAACAGGAGGAGATCAGCTGGATGTTGAAGTGGATATTGGGTGCCGTGATCGGCGGTGGAATCATGACGGGAACTGCACATGCAGACTTTTTACCACCAGATCAGGCATTTCAGTTTCAGGTGGTTTCTACAAGCCAGGATCAGGCAGAGCTTAGCTGGAAAATCGCAGATGGCTATTACTTGTATCATGACCAGCTTAAAGTGTCTCATCAGCAGACCCCAGTCAAGTTGGCACTGCCCAAACCCGAAGACAAAAATGACCCCAATTTCGGTTTGACCCAGGTCCATTATGGACAAGTCAAAACCAATATGAAGGTTCAGCCCAACCAGAAGTTTGTGGTGCAGTGGCAGGGCTGTGCAGAAAGCGGTTTATGTTATCCGGTACAACGCACCACAGTAAAAACTGATGCAGATGGTTTATTTCCAGCGCAAAACTTGAGCAAAACCCCAAAACTGCTGACCAGCACTGTACCGCCAGAAGCAAACGAAAAAATTCTGACTGCTCAGAAAGATGAGCTCCAAGCTATAGAGCAAACTCCAAGTACAGATAAAGCATTGACCGAAGAAAAGGTAGAGGAAATACAAGTCGCTGCAGTTTCTGAACCTGTGGTGCAGCCTGAGGTGGAATTAACAGAGAAAAATGACCAGCTCATTGCAGACCCTAAAAATCAAACTTCGTCAGCAGGCATGAATAGTCAGTGGAACAATGACCAGTATTTTTTAAGTCTGCTGTCAGAACAAGGTCTGTTAATTAATGCCCTGATTTTTCTCGGGCTTGGCATTCTGCTGGCATTTTTACCATGTTCTTTACCTTTAATTCCAATTTTAACGGGAATTCTGGTTCAGCAGCACCGGGGCTACCGTGCGGCACTGATTGCACTGGTTTTCGTTTTGGGTATGGCACTGGTCTATGCGGTCATGGGACTTGCTGTGGCACAGCTCGGTTACAGTTTTCAGCGCTGGTTTCAAAGTCCGGTATTCATCAGTATTTTCAGCATTCTGTTTGTTTTGTTCGCGCTTAATCTGTTCGGAGCATTTCAGCTGTCCTTACCTCAAGGCATGTTACAGCGGCTGGATCAATGGCAGCAAAAGCAGAAGGGTGGCACGCTGATTGGTGCTGGTCTTATGGGCATGATCGCGGCACTGATTGTCGGGCCATGTATGAGTGCACCGTTGGCCGGTGCCTTAATCTATGTGTCTCAGCTTAATCAACCGATTTTGGGTGCCAGCTATCTGTTTGTCTTAGGCCTTGGGCTGGGCTTGCCACTATTTATCGCAGCTGTATTTGGGTCCCATCTTTTACCCAAACCTGGCATCTGGATGGATCGCCTGAAGTTTAGTTTTGGCTTTGTCATGCTGGCCCTGGCCTTGTATTTTGCCCGCCCCCTATTGCCCGGCATTTTATACCTGAGCCTTTTGGGTGTAGTACTGATCACCTGTTCAGGCTACTTCTTGTTCAAGATGCTGCCCCATGTGCATCGGTCTGTATCGAAAATAGTCCTGATGCTGCTCAGTGGTTTACTGGTCTTTGCAGGAGGCATGCAGCTCTATCATGTCTGGAGTCAGGTACAGGTCGCCCATGTGGAATCACGGCTTGAATGGCAGAAGGTCAGTACAGCCGCAGAATTGCAACAGGTTTTAGCCAAACATCCTGCACAGCCAGTGGTAATTGATGTTTATGCAGACTGGTGTGTGGCCTGTCAACCGATTGAAAAGGAAGTGATTCCACGTAGTGATGTCCAGACGGCTTTACAAAATGTGGTTCGTATCAAATTAGACCTGACCCACTATCATCCAAGTCAGGATGAGCTGCTAAAAGAATGGCAAATCCTCGGTCCACCCACCTTTATATTTTTAAATGCAGCGCATCAGGAGCAGCGAGACTTGCGTTTAACCGGAAGCTTTAGCGCGACACATTTACTAGGCACATTGCAGCAACTGCAAGGAGAGCAACCATGATGATTTCCAGTGATGCACTGCATCTGGGACCTTTGATGTTGCCCTGGGCACTTATTATTGTTGCCACTGGCTTGATGCTGTTATCTGCCATCCTGTTTGGATTAGCCAGAAAGTATTCATGGTCTAAACAGCAGCTTGGGCAAAGTCAGGATTTGCTCTGGAGCAGTTTTTTGCTGGGGATGCTGGGTGCGCGTCTTGTTTTCGTTCTGCTCAATGCCGAGCTGTATTTTGCAGCACCCATCGACATACTGAAAATCCAGGACAAAGGTTTTCATTTATGGGGAGGGGTGCTGCTTGGTGCTTTGTGGTATGTCATTCGAAACAGACAGCTGCAGACCAGATTTAAAGCCATCTTGTTGATCATATTGGTACTCTGGATCGGGCTTGGGCTCGCGTTCAAATCCAGTCTAAAAACTGAAGCAGCGTTTCCTGATCTCGCCTTTGCTGGACTAGAACAGGAGCGTCTGGGTACAGACAAGGTTTCACTCAGCCAATTCACTGGCCAGCCCACGGTAATTAATTTGTGGGCGAGTTGGTGTCCGCCGTGTCACCGTGAAATGCCGGTGTTGGCCAAAGCAGCCAAGCAGCATCCTCAAGTGAATTTTGTCATGCTCAATCAGGGTGAGGAGGTAGCCACCGTAAATGCCTATTTAAGAAAACATCAGTTTCAATTTAAACATGTCCTGCTGGACCCATATGGTGAACTACCCCAGCAGCTGAATAGTTTCGGCCTGCCAACGACGCTGTTTTTTAATGCTCAAGGTCAGCTGGTCGAGCGGCATATGGGGGAACTCAGTCCGGCCATGTTGCAGCAATATTTAAACAGGATTTCAGATCAACCTTAAAAAACGGAAGGACGTAGTATGAATAAAATTAACCAGGTGCTTGGTGCAGGCATGTTTCTGATCATGAGCATGCACACGCAGGCAAATATTAAACAGAATATTGAAAAACAGGGTTTTGTGTTTGTAAAACAGATTCCGGCACCACAAGGAATGACCGGCTGGGTGGGGCATGAAGACCAGTACTCCAATACGGTATTTATCTCCAATGATGATAAATACTATATCAAGGGCGAACTGTTTGATGCACAAGGGAAAAGCCTTTCCAATGAGCAGATTGAAAAGCATATGAAAAAAGCGGTATTGGACGATGTATGGAAAACCCTGGAAAAATCGACCTGGATCCAGGATGGCAAGCCAGATGCACCACGGGTGGTTTATGTCTTTTCCGATCCGAATTGCCCATATTGCTATAAATTCTGGCAAGCGGCTCGGCCTTGGGTCGAATCAGGCAAGGTACAGTTGCGTCATATTCAGGTCGGTGTGATCCGTGAAGAAAGCCGTGGCCAGGTGGCCACATTGTTAATGTCGAAAAATCCAGCAGCAGTTTTTAATGATATAAACAAGAATAAAGGCAAAAAGCAGCTCAAGAAAATGGAAAAGATTCCTGCCGAAATTGCTGCAAAAATTGATGCCAACCAGGCCCTAATGGGGAAATACGGCTTTTTCTCCACACCGTCGATGGCCTGGAAAAATAATCAGGGTGAATTTAAATCCACTCAAGGCCTGGCGATGGACGTCAAGGAAATTTTTGAACAATAAGATTGGATGAGATATGTCAACTTTGGATCATCCACGGATACTGTTTGCTTTGGAATGAACCGCTCTGGCATGAAACCGGAGTGGTCTGACATTAATTGCATTGGGTTTTGTGATTAAAAAAACCAACCGGCTATTGTAATTAGTCGATCATCAACGTTATGCATAAAAAATAGCCTATGCACAGTGGATGGGGATTGCGGTGATTGTGTTTACATGTTGGTCAATATGGCCTCAATCCTACAATATCGATGGGGATTGGCATCCCTACGACCGGCGGAGTTTATCAATGGTTATTATACCCAGCATTCTGTATGGTTGTACTAAGCGGATTAATTCGCACAATACAGCTCGTACAGTTTTTGCATCAGGCTCAAGACCTTGGGATCACTCAGACGATAGAAAATCTGTTTACCCTCACGTCGGGTGCTGACCATGTCACCCTTACGTAGCACAGTCAGCTGTTGTGAAAGTGTGGGTTGATGAATGTCGGTAGATTCTTCAATTTCCTGAACATTCATTTCCCCGTCGACCAGGACACATAAGATTTTCAGACGATCAGGATTGGCTAAAACTTTTAGGCATTGGCTGACGAAATCGACTTGAGAAAAATCAATTTTGGCATTTTCAGCAATCATATCCATAAATGTCCTCACAACTTTTGATGTAGCCCATGCAGTTTACATAATTTACCATAAAACTGCTTGATTAATATTTTTTATTATATAATATAAAAAAGTATATTGTATAGGGATTAATTCATCATGCATGACTTCCTCATCGCATTTATTGGCGGCTTAATGCTCGGGCTTTCCGTGGTTGGCTATCTTTACGTCAATGGCCGTATTGCAGGGATCAGTGGTTTGATTGGGCAAGTCTTAAACTCAAAAACCATGTTTAAAACACCTGCAATCTGGTTTTTATTAGGTTTGATCCTCACACCGTTTATTTATGGTCTGTTTGTACAACCTGAAATCGAATTGAATGCTAGCCCACTGATGATGATTGTGGCAGGTCTGCTGGTGGGCTTTGGGACACGTCTGGGTTCGGGCTGTACCAGTGGTCACGGAATTTGTGGCATCAGTCGCCTGTCTAAGCGTTCTATCATCGCGACCATGACTTTCATGTTTGCAGGTTTTGTCGCTGTTTATATTATCCGTCATATCACAGGAGCATTCTAAAATGAAAAAT
>NZ_DEZM01000047.1:0-11723 GCF_002364825.1 Acinetobacter sp. UBA3132
GCTGAAAAAGGCAAAGCCTATAGCCAGAAACTGCTGGACAAGAAAGTCAGTCAAGGTCGACTTACAGCTGGACAGCGCGAACAGATTTTAAATCTGATTCATCCCACTGCAAACACAGAAGATTTGACGGGCTGTGACCTGATCATCGAAGCGGTCTTTGAAAATCAGGAACTGAAAGCTCAGGTGACTCAGGAAGCAGAACAATATCTGGCTGCCGACGGCGTAATGGCATCAAATACTTCGACCTTACCAATTAGCAATCTGGCACAGGCAAGTAAGGATCAAGATAAATTTATCGGTCTGCATTTCTTTAGTCCGGTGGATAAAATGCAGCTGGTAGAAATCATCAGGGGGCAAAATACCTCAGACGAAACCCTCGCCAAAGCTTTTGATTTCGTCCAGCAGATCGGCAAGTTGCCAATCGTCGTGAATGATAGTCGTGGTTTCTTTACTAGCCGTGTCTTTGGTACTTTTGTACAAGAAGGTTTGCGTCTGCTGGCAGAAGGTGTGCATCCAGCACGTATTGAAATGACTGCTTTAAAAGCCGGTATGCCCGTTGGTCCATTGGCAGTTCAGGATGAAGTGTCCTTAACTCTGACCGAGCATGTTAGCAATGAAACGCGCAAGGCACTTCAGGCAGAAGGTAAAGAACGTCAGGCCTCACCTGCCGATGCAGTCATTCAAACCATGATTCACCAGTTTAATCGCAAAGGAAAGGCAGCTGGCGCGGGCTTTTATGACTATCCTGAAGGTGGGAAAAAACAACTTTGGTCAGGCCTCAGTCACTGGAATAAAAATACCGAGATTTCTGAGCAGGAGATGATTGAACGCTTCCTGTTTGTGCAAGCGCTGGATACCGTACGTTGTCTGGAGGAAGGTGTGTTGCAGTCAACCGTAGAAGGTAATATTGGCTCGATCTTTGGCATTGGCTTCCCTGCCTGGACCGGTGGTGCAGTGCAATATTTAAATCAGTATGGACTGGCGAAGGCCTTGGCACGTGCCAATGTACTGGAAAAAAAATATGGCGAACGCTTTAAAGCACCGACACTGTTAAAAAATAAGGTTTCTGCTGCTGAAACTTTTTAATCTCATTCGCACAGAATAAAGAGGAGCGTTAAGCTCCTCTTTTTTATAAGTCTACTGAAAAATGGTCATATTTTACACTACAAATCCAGTCTGCTTTTCAGCCAATCTATGTTATAAAGTAACATAGATTCTATATCCTCTTTGGGTTCATACCATGTCTGATCAAAATACTCCTGAAAATTCACCTTGGGGTTGGAAAGCACTGATTATCTTCTGCATAATTGGTGGTATATTCATGTTTATCTTCTGGTTAGCTGTCAGCAATGAACCGGACTACATGCCAAGCCAGCAGAAGAAACAGGATACCCAGCAACACGCATTTAAAAATGCCCCAACCATGTCAGAAGAAGCCATTGCTAAAGCTCAGGCAGATCGTGAAGCACGTACAGCAGCTCAACAAGGTACTGAACTGCAATCAACAGCTGCTGAAGAACCGCATATGTCAGCAGATGAACATGCCCATATGGATACCGAACATGCTGCAAATGGTCATTAAGATCTTAAGATAAACAAAGCGAGGTTCATGCCTCGCTTTTTTATATCTGAAAATGAATCTTTAAAGTTGTAAATACATATCGATATGTGGAATTCCACAGTCCAGATATTCATCACCCTGTAGCTGAAAACCCAAAGCCTGATAAAAGCCGATAGCGTGGACTTGAGAGGAAAGTTTGACAAACTGCCGTCCTTCAGCGCATGCATAGTCAATCACTGCCTGCATTAACTGCTGACCGATCTTGAAACCACGCGCTGATGTCAGTACTGCAACACGACCGATACTATTATTTGTTAATAGTCGAGCTGTGGCAACCGGTTGATCATGCAGATAAGCCACAAAATGGGTGCACAGCTTATCTTCTGCATCCCATTCATCTTCCGATGCAATATGCTGTTCCTGAATAAACACAGCTTCGCGAATCAGTCTGGCTGCGGCAGCCAGCTCGGCCCAAGTGCCTGCAACAATTTTTAGCTCAGCATGATTTAGCATTTACAACCAATCCCCTGTTGATCCCATTCATCCTTGAGCAATAATTCAAGGGAGTGTTTCTGAACCCCATACATCTCTTTCAAAGCCTGAATCTGAGTCAGCACGTCCTGATCCGGTTCCTGATCGTCCTTGCGCTTCACCGCCAGAATCATTTTGTTTTTACTGGTATGCTCAAGCGCAACAAATTCGAATACTTTAGTTTCATAACCATAGGCTTTCAGCAACAAGGCACGAATAGTATCTGTCAGCATTTCTGCCTGCTGGCCCGCATGAATCCCGAATTGCAGCATTGGACTCAAAACTTTTGGCGCCTGTAACTGTGGGCGTAGTTCCTTGTGACAACATGGGGCACACATGATGATCTGCGCATTCAGACGAATGCCGGTATGAATGGCAAAATCCGTGGCCACATCACAAGCATGTAAGGCAATCATCACATCCAGATGCTCAGGCTCATAGGTGCGCACATCACCCTGGAAGAAATCGAGCTGGTTAAACTGGGATTGTTCTGCCACCTTCTGGCAAAACTCAACCATTTTCGGATTCAGTTCTACACCCGTCACCCACGGCGTCTGTCCATGCTTTTGCATATAGTCATACAAGGCACAAGTCAGATAGCCCTTACCTGAACCAAAATCTACTACCCGCAGACCTTCCTGAGAGGCTTTAATCTGCGAAAGCGCATTCGAGAAAATTTCCACAAACTTGTTAATCTGTTTCCACTTGCGCGCCATGCTCGGAATGACCTGACCTTGCTGATCAGTAATGCCGAGATGCTGCAGAAACACACTGTCCTGATCCACATAACGCTGCTTGACCCGGTCATGGCCCTGTTCAGCAGTTTTGGATTTAACAACAGGTAGAGTTTTGCTGCGGGTCAGCATGACTTTTTTCTTGTTTTTTTTCAGCTGCAATTCTTCGGCTGTAGTGATCAGATTGGCCTGCTTGCAACAGGCCAATAATTCAGTGACCTGAGACAAAGCCTCAGTTAAAGGATAATTTTTAGTGACGTCCTGGGTTTTATATCGGTACAGACAACTCAGTACTTTTTGCTCATTCAGCCAAATGACGCGCAAGGTCATTTTCTCCAGTTGTTCCAGTTCGCCCTTGTACTGACTTAAAATCAGACGATCAAATTGATCTGTTTCAATGGCTTGCTGGAAAGCATCCAGAAATTGCTGTTCTTGAACCGAGAAAGAAGCCAAAATGGACATAAAAGAAACCTGAAATGAATTGCCATTAAAGTGTAAATGTTCTTACCCTAAAAGCAAAATTGAATTACTATACATTTGTATATTTAAGAAGAATGATAACTATGTCAAATGCACCATTGCTTCAGGATTATGATGCTATCGAAGAGCGCATCAACTACATCAGTCACGGTGTAGGTGCGGCCTTGTCAGTAATTGCCGGTATTTTACTGGTGATTAAAGGCTCTTATCTCAGTACGGGTCAATGGATTGGCTTATGGGTCTATGCACTGAGCATGATTGTACTTTTTTCTGCATCCATGCTGTATCACATGGCCACAACTGCAGACCGACGTTATTTCTATAAAAAAATTGACCATACTGCGATCTATTATCTGATTGCCGGTACGTATACGCCCTTTCTGGCAATTGCCATTCCAACGGCCAAAGCCCAGTATTTGTTGATTGCTTTATGGATCATTGCTGTCTTTGGAACACTATTCAAGTTCATTTTCATTCATCGTTTTCAGAAACTTTCCCTGTTTGCTTATCTCGCAATGGGCTGGCTTGCACTGTTAGTTATTGATGATATGCAGAAATATTTATCAGTACAATCTTTAACCTTTCTCATCATTGGGGGACTTGCTTATACGGTTGGTGCATTGTTTTATGCATTAAAAAGAGTAAGATATACGCACGCTATCTGGCACATTTTTGTATTGATAGGCGCAGGATCACATTTTCTGTCTATCTATCTTTACGTGATTTAATCCTCTCATTCTTCATTTCAGTGACCCTGAGCAAGTTGAATTGAGAAGATTGCAGTTGTTTTTTTAAGAAATTACGCCTTTTTTAAAAAGATTACGCTTTTAAAACTAAGTTCTTTTATTTTTAGTAAGTGTAAGGTCATTCATGGCGTCGTCAAATTCTGCTGCTCAGCCAGCACAAAACTCAAAATTCCGCGTTTTAACAGCGAGTTTAGTAGGCACTACAATCGAGTTCTTCGATTTCTATATTTATGCCACTGCCGCTGTCATTATTTTCCCTTATTTGTTCTTCCCGGCAAGTACAGACCCAATGACCGCAACGATCCAGTCACTTGCGACTTTCGCAATTGCCTTTATTGCGCGTCCGATCGGTGCGGCATTGTTTGGTCACCTCGGCGACAGAATTGGTCGTAAAGCCACTCTGGTTGCTGCCTTGCTGACCATGGGACTGTCTACTGTAGCGATTGGCCTACTGCCAACTTATGGTCAAATTGGTATCTTAGCACCTTTGCTCTTGGCATTATGCCGTTTAGGTCAGGGCCTTGGTCTGGGTGGTGAATGGTCAGGTGCGGTCTTACTTGCAACTGAAAATGCACCTGAAGGTAAACGTGCCTGGTATGGTATGTTCCCGCAATTGGGTGCACCAATTGGCTTTATCCTGGCAACTGGCTCATTCTTGACGCTCGGTGCATTGATGTCTGAAGCTGACTTCATGGCTTGGGGCTGGCGTATTCCATTCATTTCAAGTGCGCTTCTTGTTATTGTAGGTCTTTGGATTCGATTAAAACTGCATGAAACACCTGCATTCCAGAACGTTTTGGACAAGCAAAAAGAAGTAAACGTACCTTTTGTTCAAGTATTTAAAAAACATTCTAAAATGTTAGTACTGGGTACAATTGCAGCTATCTGTACCTTCGTTGTGTTCTACTTAACAACTGTATTTGCGCTGCAATGGGGTACTAAGCAGCTAGGCTATTCACGTGAAGAATTCCTTCAGTTGCAATTAGTTGCAACGCTATGTTTTGCTGCATTCATCCCATTATCTGCTGTATTCGCAGAAAAGTTCGGTCGTAAAGCGACTTCAATCGGTGTATGTATCGTTTCCGCGATCTTCGGTATCTTCTTTGCCGACATGCTTGAATCAGGCAGTACAGTTATCGTATTCCTGTTCCTGTGTATCGGACTTGCGATCATGGGCTTAACTTATGGTCCGATTGGTACTGTATTGTCTGAAATCTTCCCGACTTCAGTACGTTATACAGGTTCTGCTTTGACCTTCAACTTGGCAGGCATCTTCGGGGCATCTTTTGCGCCATTGATCGCAACCAAGCTGGCAACACAATATGGCTTATCTGCTGTAGGTTATTACCTGACAGCGGCGTCTATCCTGTCACTGCTGGCATTCCTGCTGATTCGTGAAACCAAGAATGATGATGTAAATAATCAGATCTAATTCAGGTATTGGCTTATAAGAAAAGCCGGTGCGTTCGCACTGGCTTTTTTATTTCCGAAATTTGGTGTGCAACAAAAAACTGCTATTTCTCCCTCTCTATTTACGGAACAATACAGAAACGGATTCATAACGAGAAGGATAAGATATGCAGGATCCAATTGAATATTTGACCGAAGACCAGCTGGTTCATATTGTTGTCTTACTGGAAGAAGACAAGAAAACTGAAGCCATCCAATATATTGTTCAACATACGCCATTAGACCAACAGCAGGCGCTTGAAGTGATTGCCGCGATCGTGATGGAGCATGATGCTGCTTTACAGGTACAGACACAAGGTGCAAGATTTAGTGATGATGTCACCATTAATCCTCAGCTAAAGACAGAAACGCTAACCGACTCTATTGCAGTCTCCATCCCTGCAAGCGCTACACAAGATCATGCTACCCGCCCACCCATTCCAGAGTCGACCCAAGAGTTACAGGAAAAAGTCGCTGAACCGGTCACTGCAAAAAATGGACCGCATCTGATCTGGATCATTGCAGGTATTATTCTGCTGATTATCTGGATGGTTGGCTAGTTATTGAAATCAGCCAACTTATTTATACAAGCTCGATGATATCGATGGTAGGTGGTACACGAAAACGGAAAGGTACGCCCACCAGACCTGTTCCGACAGTGACAAATACATCGGCATGTGCATGTCGATATAAGCCGCGCTTATGTCCGAGAATTGACACCCGTTTCATCACATAATCCGTCAACCACGGCAATTCCACTTGCCCGCCATGCGTATGTCCAGAGAGCATCAATGGCCGGCTTGGCAATTTCGGCACCATGTCTACCGTATCCGGGTTATGTGACAGGATCACCCAGGGCTTATCTTGCGGCAACTCCGGCAAGAACCGCATATCCGCTTTACCCGCCCAGAGATCACCAATACCCACCAGGCGAAATTCATCAAACTCAACAATTTGCCCTTCAATATCTATAACATTATTGCTTACTAGAGCAGTATGTAATAACTCCTGAATAGGCGGTCCCGGATACTGTTCGTCATGGTTACCATTCACAGAATATACCGGTGCCTGAATTTCCTGCAAAATGGCGAGTTCTTGGGTCAGAGTATCTTCCGGTTCATAGGTCCAGTCGCCTGCGACGACCACCAAATCAGGCTGCTGCTGATTTAATTTATGTACAATTTGTTTTAGCTGACGTTCATGACCAGAAAATAAACCAATATGCAAATCCGCAATTAAAGCAATACGAACAGGCTGCCGCATTTTTTTATCAGTATTAATCTGATAACGGGTAGTCTTGATCTGGATTAAATGCGGTTCAATAAAACGCGCATAACACAATACACCACTGAGCAGACAGATAAATACTGCCTCATGAATGGAATAATACCCATTAAAACCGCTATAAATACTAAAGAAAAATAAAGGAATCAGTAGATAAGATAGATAATAAGCGAGCAGATGGGTAAAGGCTTTAAAGGGATGAATCGTCTGGGTATGTGACTGACTGATCCACGCCTGCGATATACACCACAGCGCCAAAATCGCCATTCCGATATAGAAATATAAGATCACGGAATCGATATTCCCCATAATTTCGCCTTGTCCAGTTCTTTAGTACATTCTCTGCTCTGTATTTATCTTTTCACAGCTGGCAATTATACTCAAACCTAATTTATCACGCTTAGATTCATATGACGAATGCTCCCCGCTCCAAGGCTGACCAGCCCATGGTCACTTCCCAACGTAATACTCCATATAAATCTGCTGTTTTACTGGGTTTGAGCCTTGTTCTGGGGATCCCTGCCTGCAGCACGCTTCCTCCGCAGGCAGAACGACCTTCACATACTGCCTTTGAAACTGATACTTCACAGACTTCCTTAGCTAAAATTGTTCAACCTTTACGTGATCAATATCTAGGTTTGACTGGATATCATGTTCTTTATGATCCACTTGAAGCACTTGCAGCCCGTATGCAACTGATTCATAAGGCTGAGCAGACTTTAGATCTGCAATATTATATTTGGGACAATGACCGGATTGGCGCACTGGCCTTAAATGGCATTATTCAGGCCGCCGACCGTGGAGTAAAGGTCCGCCTCCTGATTGATGACAACAATGCCAAGAAGATGGAAGGCATTTATCTGGCACTGGATCAGCATCAAAATATCGATGTTCGCTTATATAATCCCTATCGCTTCCGCCAGCATCGTGCCATGGATATGGTACTGGATTTGAAACGTATCAATCGTCGTATGCACAACAAGAGCTTTATTGCAGATAATCAGATTGCCTTGATTGGCGGACGTAATATGAGCAATCAGTATTACAATGTAAGTGATGCCTATCAATTTTCCGATGTAGATGTGTTGCTGGTTGGTGCCGCCTCAGATGAGATTATCCATTCCTTTGATGAATACTGGAATGATGACTATGCCTATCCAGTGCGGAATATTGTTAATCCACGTCACCATAGCCTACGCTTTGAAAGCCTTAAACAGCAGCTAAAAGCACATCAGGATGACCCACGAGTACAAAACTACCTCGACTTAGCTAACAGGTCTAAGGCTTTTGATAAATGGCTTGATCATAATATCCAGCTGGATTGGGTTGAAGCAGAAGTAGTCAAAGACCCTCCCACCAAGATCAGGTCCAAGGCAAAGAAAGAAGAACACCTCAATTTCCAGTTGTTACAACATCTGGAAAAACCTGAACAAAGTGTAGATATTGTCTCTGCTTATTTTGTACCAGAAAAAGAAGGTGCAGAACGGCTCAAAAGTCTGGCTCAGAAAGATATAAAGATTCGAGTACTCACCAATTCTTATAAAGCCAATGATGTTCCTGTTGTGCATGCTTTTTATTCTAAGTACCGTAAAGATTTACTGGAACATGATGTACAGTTGTACGAATTTCTAGCGGCGCCAGATGCAGCAAACCTGAATGCCAATACCAAGGAAATTGCTGACAAGGCTAAAGTGAGCTTGAAAGGTCTGAGTCGTTCCAGTTTACACGCAAAACTGATGGCCTTAGATGAGAAACAGGTGTTTATTGGTTCATTTAATTTCGACCCGCGTTCAGCCTATCTAAATACAGAGATTGGTGTATTACTCAATAGCCCTTCCTTAGCACAAGCTGTGCATAAAACCATGGATCAGAACTTAAGTAAATATGCTTATAAGCTGGTATTAGATGCCAATCAGAATATCAACTGGAAGATCCAGCAACCGAATGGTGAAATTAAAACTTTGACCAAAGAACCGAAAATGAAATGGCATCAAAAAGCCCTGTTAAAGTTTGTGTCTTGGCTTCCGCTTGAAGGGTTCATGTAACAACATGGCCCGTCTGGAAAAATAGCTGAACCAAATAATAAAAAACCAGTCGATGCGACTGGTTTTTATTGAAATTTTTATATTAGGATTTTGTTTTTACTTTATAGCATTCAGCAGCGGTCAGGCTAACTGTACCTCCTGCAAGTTTGGATAATCTCTTAACACTTTCATCAGAAGGATTCTGTTTACCATAAACTTGGCTAAAGCTAGCAAAGCTATTTGCCCATTTTACCGTATTCCCTTCAGAGTCTGTCAAACTGATCGTCGGTTTAGGAGTATTCGTACCGTCACCTGTTACTCTCACATTAAATAAATCAGTCAAATTCACTAATGCTCCCCCTACCACTATGGATTCTGAAGAACCATCAGTTGATGTCTTGATGGTGGAATTCATACCAATGAGAGCGCCGTTCAAATCGTCTAGTTCCTCATTAGCGAAAACCATACGAATAGAAAGTGTATTGTCTGTTTTCTTTCTCACAGCTGCAGGTACAAAGGCGCGTGAAACGGTTCCAATACGATATTGTTGTACTGTTTCTACCGCATCCTCATCTTCAGAATCCTCGACCAAATAGGTTGTTTGCATTGTAGATGGATTGTATTCAGCACTACACTCATCAACTTTTGCTGTAGCAGGTTTAATATTCGTACGAATATCACCATTCTCATCAATCACAATGCCCAAATTAATTATTCTGTTTGAATCATTTGTTAAGGTAAATTTTAAATTTCCATAAAGCGGGAAAAAATAATTTTCTTGATTTCTTACATTATTTTGAGTTTTGAAAACCCTTCGGTCCAAATGTGTGATTGGATAGATTTTATAAAGATCCATCGTACCAGCAAAATTCAGCGCCCCCCCGGTTTGCTGCCATAGACCTAGCTCACGCTTTTCACTTTCGTTTAATTTATAACTCACACTCTTACCGGTCAAAACCTTATAAAAACGCTCTTTACCAGCAATCATATAATCATTATATAAGCGACCTTGTTCTATCTTGAGTTTCTCGGTAGTAGAGTCACCTAATCTGAATAAATAACCTGGTGTATTGGCAATTTGTTTTGTTTCCGGGTCAATCCATGAATTTTGGGCATCAGCAGTCATTTGTACAGGTTTAATACTACGAATTAAATGAGCATTCAGTCCACCTATCGTGGTGAAATCACCAGGATTCTGGGTTGTACTTTCTATTTTGCCTTTCCACTGTAAGCCACTGCCGAAAGTTATCCCCTGACGGTCAGTCATCAATATAAAGTGACCCAAGATATGTGTCAGGTCAGTATCTGTTAGCGAGCATTCTCGGTTAAGATTACTGCATCCTACTAACCCTTCTGAACCGGTAACATAACTACCTAAGGATTCAGTAGAAAACAGGGAAAATTCTGGCTGATAAACAGCAGCATTTGAAATATTTAATAATGCTTGAAGTACCTGTTCGGCCTGTTCTTTAGTAATCGTTGTTGGTCCCAACCATTTTTTCAGTAAGGCATCAAAATCCTGATCAGATAAAGTCTTAATTTTTTCAACAGTAATATCTTCATCTAATTGATCAAGTCCAGCTCGAATATCTTCATTTATCGCAACAGGATAGATTTCCGTTGCTGATCGTAATTGATCAGTATTTAAACCCATGGCTTGAATTAACTGGACTAAGCGAATAGCAATATCATATTGAGACAGATCACCTGCTGAGTTAGTGTTACGGATGCCCTCAGCGATATCCAATAAATTCATACGTGGATAATGAGATTTAGATGTAACATTACCAATCCTATTCATTGAGAATGAACCCAGATCTACACGTCTTTCATCTTTACCTAGAATATAGAAAGTAATTGACTGGCCTACTTTACAGGCACCTGTTGCCACACCCTTATCTACATCATATGTAGTGACAAATGTTTGCTTTATATCATCACCACAATGGAAATCTAAAGTTTGTAATGGATAATCTAAAGCAAATTCAATACAACCCGAATTTGTGCCAATACAGGCTCCATTGACTGTACTACTATCATATTTTTCTGGAATAACATCCGCGCTTTCACCGCCACATCCTTGCAGTATGATTGCCATAGCTGAGAATGCAAAAGGTAATAGTATTTTATTCTTATTCATCATGATGCTCATATCGTTATCCTTAACGGACACCTATTAATTTTAATTGTCCCTGATTACTTAATACCCGTTCCTCAACATCAATTGCTGAGGCCAATGGCGTTAATAATAAATAGTGGCTATTACGTGGTACCTGTATCATGCCTTCAATATTCTCATATTTCAGGTAATCCGATGCTGAATCATTATTTTTAAATCCACCAGCTCCTTCCAGAATACAACCTTTTTCATCCAAGAACACTGCAAAAGGCCAATAAAAAGTAGGGTCTTTTTGACGGGACGCATAAGATTGAATCTGAATATTTTGTAAAGGTTGTTTTAACTTCACCACTTCAAAGTCAAATTCATCCTTTAAAGGTGCTCGAGGCCAGAGATTGACCTGAGTATCTAATGCAATATCCTTGGCCTTTTTAAGTTTTTTATCCTGAAAACAGGTCCGTCCCATTCCCTCAGAAGCAGTTTCTGCAGAAATACGGTAGTAGGTAACAGCTAGAATGAGAGGAGTATCCTGCCCAGTAGCCCTATTTTTCTTAAATAAAGCCTGCATAACCGATTGTCCAATACCTTTTTCACGTTGAACCGTTTGCAGGCGTGTTGCTCCATTTTTAGTATCAATTATACCTTCCGGCATGGTATAGAAGCGTTTTTTACCATCCAGATTAAATTCTTTTTCCTCAAGTACTTCATTTTTGACGTATTGGTTTCCTTCTATTTCCAAAATATCATTTTGATCATCAAGGCGCTTTTTTAAATTTTCGGCTGATGTTGGCTGGA
>NZ_DEZM01000111.1:0-23754 GCF_002364825.1 Acinetobacter sp. UBA3132
TTAATGGTGGCAAATTCACCTTCAGCACTAATACTTTTTACTTTAAATATTGCATTTTTATTAAGTGCCGGAATAAAACCTTCGAGCTGCTTTTGTTCACCTAGGGAAACATATTGGTCTTCACGAATATTCACACTGACCCAGCGTTCTGCCGAAATCAAACTGACCACAGGTACTGCGGTTGCAACCAGCTCAGAGAGATTGCCATAGGTTTTAGATACTGTACCATCAATAGGCGCCAGTAGTTCAGTCTCTGCTTCCAGGGCACTGGCTTCAGCGACTGCTGCACGGGCAATGTCGACCTGTGCATCTGCTGAACTTTTCTGTTCTGGGGTACTGCCACGTTTAGCGCGGATATATTGCTGATAAGCAGCTTCAGTCATCTGGGAGGCAGACTGTGAGGCAGCAAATAGCTCATCTCGGCGTTGACGGGAAATTACACCTTCTTGAAACAGGTTTGCACCGCGCTGATAAGAGGTTTTTGCCAACTGTTCCTGTGCTTTGAGAGACTGCCAGTTGGCATACAGTGAAGCGACATTTTCTTCTTGTGATCCGCGTTCGGCTGTCGATTGTAAGGCTAAGGCAGATTGCAAGCTTGCTAATGCCTGCTGTTTTTTCGCTTCTATTTCAGGACTATGCAACTTAACTAATACCTGACCTTGCTTGACGTCATCACCTTCCTGCACATAAATTTTTTCAATCCGGCTTGGAACCTTGGTCGCGACCTGTACGGTTTCAGCCTCAACCCGACCTTGCAGTTCGATGTCTTTAGGCTGATAAGTTTTCCACAAGCCAAAGCCAATTAAAACCAGGATGACTGGAATCAGACCTAACAGCAGGTATTTCTTGGTAGATTTGTCCTGTTTAGTTTCAGCAGGACTTTCTTTGGGTGAATCGATGTGATTCATTTCTGAAGCCGGTTCATCAACAGGAAATTCTGGCTTTTGCTCATCAGTCATGTTTGGCTCCATTAACGAATATAGTGAGTATTGGCATGTTGCATATAGTCTGGAAATTCAGTAATTGAGCCATGGCTTTGCAATAAAGTGGCAAGTGACATGATGTATTTATAGGCATTTAGGGCCATTTCAGCTTTCAGGCCACTCAACATATTTTGCGCATCAATTACCTGAGTCGCGGTGCCAACATCTTCCTTAAAAGACAGTTCCTGAATACGCAGATTTTCTTGTGCTGCTTTCAGGTTTCATTGTAATAACAGATCACTTTGCTGGGCGCTGACCGCCTCACTAAATGATTTATAAATCAGGCTCTCAATTTCCTGCTGGGTACGTGCCGTCATCAATTCTGCTGCATGGCGCTTCAGTTCGGCAGCCTGAATATTCTTGTTTTTATCAATGCCGGAGAATAAGTTATAACGTGCTGCAACGCCGACAATCCAGTTCTGGTTTTCATCCAGGCTATATTCACCAAAGGCAAATACATTGGGTCTTTTTGTTGCCTGCTGGGCTTTAACATTGGCTTTGGCCAGCTCAGTATCCATTTTCATCTTTTTAATAAGCGGGGAGTTCTGGCTAAAATTGCTGAGCAGAATATTTACACTTTGAGGTTCAGCACGATTTACAAATAAAGGTGTGCTCAGTTCGGTAATATGGCTGTCCTGTAGAAAGTTATTCAGCTGGAATAAGGCAGCATTCAGATTCGCCTGCGTATTTTGTTGTGTGCGTTCAGTATTGTTGCGTGCCACTTCGAACTGCATGCGCTGACCCTTACTGATGAATCCCTGCTGTTCCATTTTCAGCGCATTACGGTAATGTTGCTGCATGGCATTTGAATTAAAACGTGCGGCTTCCAATAACTGTTTTTGCAGTTGCACATTAAAATAAGCCTGAATCAGTTCAAAGCGTTGTGTATCCTGCTGTTGCTGGTTGCTCAATTCACTGCGTCCCGCCTGAATACTGGCTATTTCTTTGGCACTACGGGTAAGTCCGCCGGTATAAAGTGGCATCATCACTGAAATAGTAGGGCGAATAACTTCATCTCTAAGTACAACATTGGATGAATCTGGAATTAAACCAACACCATCCTGAATAGGTTGCTTCAAGCTTTCTTTAAGCGGGTCGGCAATAGCCTGGTCTAAATTAAACTCATCAATTTTATTATTTAAGCCATTAGTAAGTGACTGCTCAAGGTTATTTTTAACAGCACCTAAAGGAATGTCTAATTCATTACGAAAGGCATAAGCACGGACATTCAGATCAACCCGTGGCAGACCAATGCCTTTAACCGCTTCTGCTTCCAGGTTTGCAGCCTGTTCCAGATTCTGGAAAGCCTGACTGGTATAGGAACGTTGCAGCAGTTGTCTTTCTGCATCCTGAAAGCTGATAGTTTGTGCATAGGTAAAGCCGCCATACATCATGGATGCAAGTACAGACAGACCCCAGTAAACACATCGTTTATTTTTCTTCATATTCATAAAGTAGAGATGCAAAATCATATTAAATCAGTTTTATGGCCATTATAAATGAAGTGCTTGCAGGGCAGGAGAAAAAGAAAGTTATAATATCGTTTCTGAGGTTTAAAAAGAGGTAGGTTTTCTCCCCGTCATCTACTTAACGTTTAGGATAAGAACGTTTGTGTTTACACACATATTCCCATTGTCCTAAACGATAGCGATGATACGCTCGTACATTAACTAATTTCTTAGTCATGACGATCTCCTCATTATCTTTTAAGTTAGTTAGAAGAACTAACACCCTTGTGCGAATGCACCATTGCCTGCACTAGGGAGGAAATAGGGGAGAAACCTGTTGTTATTTTAATCAATTTTGTTTAAATTTCATAGACTTTATAATAAATAATCAATGGCTTAGATGATGTATATTAATAGTCTTAAATTGAAATGTTTTAAGGGGTTTTCTAAAGAGCCAACTATATTGACCTTCAATAAACCTAATGGTGAAAAAGGTAGTGGGTTGAATATTTTGATTGGAGAGAATAATTGTGGAAAATCTACAATACTTGAAGCAGTTGAATTCTTGAGAGAAGGCTCAAAAAAATCTCAGGATGTCTTAATATTTAAGCCAGAAATTGAAGAACAAAAAGAACATGCTGAAGTAGAGTTGGAGTTCGAGGGGGAAATACAAAATACAATTTCTATGTTTGCACAACCGAATAAAGTCAAAGTTTTTTCAGATCGTATATATGTATGTGAAGAATCAAAGAGCTATTTAAGGTTAAAAAGGTCTACACAAGATCAAAAAGCTATTGAATTATGGAATAAAAATAATTCTCTATTTGAAAATGTAAGTGGAATTGATGCTTCTATAAAAAAGATGTTTGAAACTAATTTTATATGGGCTGATACAGATCCTAATGATCAGGCATCTTTTGGGGCATCAACTTTATGTGGTTTGCTTTTAAAAGAAATAGCTGAAAGTCATAAACACACAGAGGAATATCAACAGTTTCAAAATAAATTTCATGAGGTTTTCAATTCCGAAGATTCAGAATTAAGAAAAAAATTAGTTGAAATTGAAAATCAATTAGGTGAACTAGTCAAAAAGCAATTTGGTAAAGCTACGATCAAATTTGGTTTCGAGGAATTAAATATACAATACTTTTTTAAAAATACGTCGCTCTTAGTTGATGACGGTATTAATGTACCTATGTCAGAAAAGGGCAATGGTATGCAAAGAGCAATAGCTTTAGCATTATTACAAGTATACGCAGAAACTATAGCTTATGATCCCGAAAAAGCTGCAACAAAACCTTTTTATTTCTTTATTGATGAACCAGAATTATGTCTACACCCAAAAGGGCAAAAAAAACTTTTAGACGCACTTTTAGAAATCTCTAAAGTAAGACAAGTCTTTGTAACCACACATTCACCATATTTTCTTAATACTCTTTATTTAAAAAATATGGGAATTCATATTTTTAAAAAAGAAGGAAATAGAAATGTAATCGAGCGAGCTGAAGTAAATTATTTATTTCCATGGAGTCCGACGTGGGGAGAAATTAACTATCGTGCCTATAATTTGACTACTGTAGATTTTCATAATGAATTATTTGGATATATACAAGAATCAATAGCTGAAAAAGAAAATTTAAGAGCATTTGATAATTGGCTTGAACAAAACAATGCTGTATCAAAAGATCATCAGTGGACTAAAGATGGTGAAAAATTTGAAAGTGTAACTTTAATGCATTTTATTAGAAATCATATTCACCATCCTGAAAACCAATATATGAAATCTAATATGTATGATATGAACGATTTGGAATTATCTATAGCTCAAATGATTAAAATTATAAAAAATTATAGTAATAAAACTGAGCTTCATCGTGCGAGTTAAATTTATCCCTCGAATCTACATTGATTTTTTGACTCTATCTTCATTCATGGATTGAAATAATTTTGTGCAAGCTAAGCCCAGATATGGTTAAATGCCATCATTTTATTGTGTTTCACTCTGAAAGGAAAAATCATGCGCGCGTACAACTTCTGTGCTGGTCCTGCTGCATTACCTACTGCCGTTCTTGAAAAAGCTCAAGCTGAAATGCTCGACTGGCAGGGCAAGGGTCTTTCGATCATGGAAATGAGTCACCGTAGTGCAGACTACGTCGCAGTTGCTGAAAAAGCAGAAGCAGATCTACGCAAACTCATGAACATTCCTGAGAATTATAAAGTATTGTTCTTACAGGGTGGTGCATCGCTACAGTTCTCTGCAATTCCGTTGAACTTGTTGGGTAAAAACAACAAGGCTGACTATATCCATACTGGTATCTGGTCTGAAAAAGCACTAAAAGAAGCAAAACGTTATGGTGACATCAATGTCATTGAAGCAGGTACTAAAACTGCTGACGGTAAATTAGCGATTACTGAGCAAAGTACCTGGAACCTGTCAGATGCTGCTGCTTATGTGCACTATGCAGATAACGAAACGATTGGTGGCCTGCAATTTGCCCATATTCCTGAAACTGACAAGCCATTGGTGTGTGATTTCTCTTCAAGTATTCTATCTGCGCCAATCGATGTAACTAAATTTGGTCTGATCTATGCCGGTGCACAAAAGAATATTGGTCCTGCTGGTCTGACGCTGGTCATTATCCGTGAAGATCTATTGGATCAAGCGAAACCGGAAATTCCAAGCATCCTGAAATATGCAGATCAAGCGAAAAACGGCTCTATGGTGAACACTCCATCAACTTATGCCTGGTACCTGTCAGGTCTGGTATTTGAATGGTTGTTAGAGCAGGGCGGTGTAGATGCAATTTATAAAGCTAACCTCGCAAAAGCTGAACTGCTGTATGGTTATATCGACTCTAGCGATTTCTATGCAAACCCGATTGCCAAAGAAAACCGTTCAATGATGAACGTGCCATTTACTTTGGCGAAACCTGAACTGGAAAAACAGTTCCTGAAAGAAGCTGAAGAAAATCATCTGTTGAACCTTGCAGGTCACCGTTCAGTAGGTGGTATGCGTGCAAGTATATACAATGCGGTTCCGCTTGAAGGTGTTCAGGCACTGGTAAAGTTCATGGATGAGTTTGCAAAACGCAACGCTTAAATCCAGCATGCAAAAAACCCAGCTCAGGCTGGGTTTTTTTATCTTCCGATTCCGAAAATTAAAACACGAAAAGATGAAGTAGAAAGGCGCAGATCAGCATGCCCAAGGCAAAAAACAAGCATGACATCATGTCAATGTCATAGCTCGAACGAAGATGATGCTCGACTTGATGTAAATTTTCTTCCTGTACGATTTTCATAGATATTATTGTCCGATCTATTTATCGTTAATTACTATTTGTTATGAGCCTTTTTATCATAAAAAATTGGTTAAATAAAGTACATTTTTAATTTAACTACATAAAGTTATTATTTTTTCGTCCATTAAATAAATCTACCTATTAATCCTGCAAAAGCAAGAAGCACTGTTTACAAGGTATTGCTAATATCATAAATAATATTCGTTATTTTAAAAAATGAATTTATTTGAATTTAAAATTGTGGATAAATGATTAATTTATGAATTCATAAAGTGTATTTAGAAGAGTAAGCTGTGGATAAAATAATCAGCTCAATAAAATCGTCAATGAAAATCTTTATTTAAAAAAACAGGAGATATTCAACGGATGTGAATATCTCCTGTTTTTGAATTTAAACTATAAAATTTTTAGGCTTTGCTATAAATGTTGGCCTGAATCCATAGATTGCCACGGATATATTGCCCGATACTAAAGTCTTTATGTGCTGGATTGCGTGTAGCAACACGGAGCAGGGTGGCAGGACGACCTTCATCATGAATCAGGGTGACATCATAAAGTGTGTATTCCTGATCCATAAATTGCATTGAAGTCTTACCGACAATATTACCCTGGAACCAGGCTTCATCTTCCTGACCAATGGTTTCACCATAGAGGTAAGCCACCATTTTAGAGAAATCTACAGTCACCGGAGCTTTATCATCTTCAGATTTAGGTTCCCACGCATCAATCTGTTCCTGCAGATTTTCAGGTGCAACGCCATTATTGGCAGCCAAAATATCATTCAGCGCACGATGATGCTTGATTGAAGCCGGGTCGTCGACAATCAGATGTTCATGTTCCGCTACAGGCTCGAGTTCATAAGCCCAGGCATTCAGATTCACCAGATAATTTTGATCTTTATCGTATTGTGTATGATTGACGCTATACAGACTGTCAAAAGCATACACAATATTGTTCAGACCCAGATTCAGGCGTAAGACCGCTTGAGTATTAGACTTGCAGCTGATAATCCGTTCAATTTGTGCCTTCACTTTATAAGGACTGTCGAAGCATGGAAAGGCAGTTTTTACAGCTTTGGGTTTATTGCTTTCCACCTCAATGATCTGGCTTAACTGCACAGTGGCCTTGCTCGGACCCTGAATCAGCCAGGTGTTTTCATCCATATCACATTCTTGTTTGCAGAGACCCATCGGCATGACCGGGGCATCAAGTGCCTGAGTTAACCACTTCGGTACATCGGTACCTGGATTGTCTGTAAGGAGATTCCAGTGTTCAACATGACTACCGAAGTTTTGATCATCGATAGTGATGATCTCAGGACTGTTTGAATTTTTCATATGCACAATTGATCTGGGATTGCTTATTTATAGTTAATCGAGGGTCATTCTGATTTTTCAAGTCAATCAGATGAATTTTAAAATTAAATTGCCATCAGATTCTTGTCAATTCTTATTCGCAGTCCAGAGATCAGCATAGTTGTAATTGTCCAAAGGATGTACCAAACATGATCATATCAAAAGGGTATAAAGAAAACCGGAACGATGAGCACTGCATTTGCTAGAATAGATGACATTCATTTCTATCCCGGACCCATGCGTGTTGCCATTTAAACTTTGGGTAGATGCCGATGCATTACCCCGTATTCTTAAAGATGTCATTATTCGCGCTTCAGACCGTTATCAGCTTGAAGTGACCTTTGTAGCAAACCAGCCTGTAGGGATCACTCCTTCAATTCGTATTAACTCGATTCAGGCACTCAGTGGTGCCGATGCGGCAGATCAGGAAATTGTAGATCGCATGAATGAACATGACATCGTGATTACCCAGGATATTCCGCTGGCGGCACAGGTCATTGAAAAAGGTGGTATTGCCATTCATCCACGAGGTGAAATCTATACCACGGCCAATGTCAAAGCGCGTCTGCATTTACGTGATTTTATGGATACGCTGCGTGGCGCAGGGGTACAAACTGGCGGACCGCCACCAATTTCTGAGCGTGATAAACGCGAGTTTTCCAGTTCACTCGATCAAACCATTCAAAAGCAAAAGCGTAAAACAGCTGCAAAATAACGAGAAAATTTTCAAATGCCCAAACAAAGTAACCTGATGGTAACCTATGCCTTACTGGTTTTCATCTGGTCCACCACACCACTGGCAATTGTCTGGAGTGTGGAAGATCTACATCCAATGTGGGCATTGGCAATCCGGTTCTTTCTGGCTCTGCCTTTGGCTTTGGGACTACTTTGGCTGTTTAAAACCCGGTTACCATTTGATCGTGTTTCCTTGCATAGCTATCTGGCAGGGGCCTGCAGTTTTATCGGCTCGCAGACCTTTACCTATTGGTCTACAGACTATCTTAGCTCCGGTATCATTGCCCTGATGTTTGGTCTTTCACCTGTGATTTCCGGCCTGATTGGGCGCTTCATGTTTGGGATGCATCTTTCTCTCAATCAATGGCTAGGGATGACAATTGCCTTAACAGGACTTTCCACCATTTGTCTGGGGGATGCGGATCAGCATATTCAACCAGTCGGGATTGTGATTGCGCTGTTTGGTGTGCTGGTTTATTGCATGTCCATGTATTGGGTGAAAAAGATTAATGCGCCAATTGACCCGATGGCACAGGCAGCAGGCTCGATTGGCTTGTCGGTAATCTTCTCTATCGGTATGGTGCCTTTTATCTGGCAATATGCGCCCACTGCCATGCCACATGCCAAGAGCCTATTTGGATTAGGGTATGCCGTGATAATGGCTTCGCTGATTGCGATGTTCTGTTATTTTAAACTGGTGCAGAAGATCAAACCGACTACCTTGTCGCTTACCAATGTATTGACACCGATGTTGGCACTAATGATAGGCGCTTTACTAAATAATGAAAAATTGCCCCTCATTGCTTTGGTGGGGGTCGTAATTTTATTGTCTGGTCTTGTTGTATATTTTCTGAAAGAAATTCGGGCGAGTATTCAGGCCCGTCATAAAAATCAATAATTTAGTCAGATTATGGAATTTCGTAAGCTTTCACACATTCGCTAATTTTTGCCCGGTCCTGTGGATGTAGAGTAATGAAATAAGCCCCAGTGCGGAATTGACCATTATCTTCGGCACGGCTATAAACCACTTGCGCTGTCGCTGCAATATGGAAGAAGTTCTCCGGATGGCTTAAGGTCAGGTGAATATAGGTGCCTTCCTTGATGAGATGTTTACTGAAAAAGCTTAAGCCAGACTCGGAAAAGTTCACGTCTTCAGGTACAGGTAACATGCTCTGTACAATTGAATCGTATAAAGACCCGGTGATCAGGTTTAATTTTTGGTTAAATAAGGATAAGATTCGAGCAATTTGTTGATCTTTTTCAGCTAATTGTTCTAATTCGTAGTTGAGTGCATGATCAAATTGATCTAACTCAGCAAGTAGTAGAAAATAGCGGGGCAATACGAAATTAGCATCGTAAGGATCATTTAAGGCTACATCATCGGAAATAATCTGATAATTAATTCGTAAGGCAGCATCGATGCGTGACATGACACGTCTTTCAGTAACTCCATGCTGATGCTGTAAATTTTCCATAATTTATTACCTCGGACTAGATGGTTATGTTCAAACCAATCTCGCTGTACATAGGGTTGAAATATACTCGCGCACGGCGCAGTAACCACTTTATTTCTTTTATCGCTTTAGTCTCTATGATCGGCCTCACGCTTGGTGTGGCAGTCCTCATTACTGTACTGTCTGTAATGAACGGTTTTGATCGAGAATTAAAAAATCGTGTCTTAGGAATGATACCTCAAGCCACTGTTTCTTCAACACAAATTTTAACAAATTGGCCTGAACTTGCAAAAAAAATTGAACAACATGAACATGTTCAAGGTGTTGCTCCATTTACCCAGTTACAGGGAATGTTGACTGCACAAGGGCAGGTTGCCGGGATCATGGTCACAGGAATCGAACCAGATTATGAAAAGAATGTTTCTATCATTCAAAATCATATGGTTGAAGGCAGTATCGATCAGCTGAAAAAAGGCGAGTTCGGAATTGTGCTGGGCAAGCAGATGGCAGACTCAATGGGGGTCGGTTTAAACGACAGTATTACCCTGGTATTGCCGGAAGCCACGCCGTCACCTGCTGGTGTAGTGCCACGCTTTAAGCGCTTTAATGTGGTCGGAATATTCAGCATTGGTGCAGAAGTGGATTCAATGATGGGCTATATCGCCCTGAATGATGCGGCAACTTTGCTGCGTCTGCCAGATGGTGCACAGGGGATCCGCATGAAGCTGGATGATATCTTCCTGGCACCGCAAGTTTCACGTGATATTGTCATGAATTTGCCAGCAAACTTCTATGCTTCTGACTGGACTTATACTCACGGTAACCTGTTTAGTGCCATTCAGATGGAAAAGGCAATGGTGAGCTTGCTGCTGTTCCTGATTGTGTTGGTCGCAGCGTTTAATATTGTCTCCTCTCTGGTAATGGTGGTAACTGACAAGAAATCGGATATTGCCATTTTACGTACCTTAGGTGCTTCACCTGCAACGATTACCAAAATCTTCATGGTGCAGGGCACTGTCATTGGTGTAATTGGTACTTGTGCTGGTGCAATTCTGGGTATCGTTGCTGCGACTAGTATTAGTAGTCTGGTGGGCTGGCTGAACAATACTTTGGGTCTGCATATGTTTGATGCCTACTTTATTAATTACTTGCCGTCGTATTTACGCTGGCAGGATGTGGTGCTGATTGTCGTATTGTCATTGGTCTTAAGTTTTGTAGCAACAATCTATCCTGCGCTACGTGCAGCGAAGATTCAGCCTGCGGAGGCATTGCGTTATGAGTAATATCATTCTAGATGCCCAGAATATTCAAAAATCTTTTACCGATGGTAAATCTACAGTTGAAGTGATCCGTGGTCTGTCTTTACAGGTACAGGCGGGTGAATTTGTTTCAATTGTCGGTTCAAGTGGGTCAGGTAAAAGTACTTTGCTACATGTACTGGGTGGTTTAGATCGTCCAACTTCGGGTCACGTGATGGTGAACGGCCAGCGTTTTGATACGCTGTCTGAAGCTGAGCGCGGTTATGTGCGTAATGAGCACTTGGGCTTTGTCTATCAGTTCCACCACCTTCTGCCTGAGTTTACCGCGCTTGAAAATGTCGCAATGCCACTGATGCTACGTAAGAGCAGCAAATTCAAGAAAGTAAAACAGCAAGCTGAATATCTGCTGGAACGTGTGGGCTTAAGTCATCGTTTAACCCATAAACCGGGCGAGTTGTCTGGTGGTGAACGCCAGCGTGTGGCCATGGCGCGTGCCTTGGTGGGGAAACCAAAACTGATGATGGCCGATGAACCGACCGGGAATCTGGATCGTAAAACTGCGGTAAAAATATTTGAACTCCTGACCGAATTACGTCAGGAGTTTAATATGGCCATGCTGATTGTAACCCATGATGAGCAATTGGCTCAGTCAGCAGACCGTATTCTGCATATGCAGGATGGATTATGGGTGAATGACTGATATTGTCCTAAAAATATTGGAATAATCCTCTTTGATTGAAGCTCACTCCGGTGGGCTTTATTATTGCGTCATAAAATAACAATAAAAAGAAAAATCATGCTGCAATGGCTAGGTGTAGGCTGGATTCTTGGCTTGACAACAATGGGGTGGAATAAAGCTGAATACCAGTTATCAGCAGGATCAGTCTGCCTGATTATGCTGGTATGGGCGCTTATCTACCGGGTCATCCATTTAAGACTGCATCATGTTTATCTACGTTTTATTTCTATTTTATTTTCCTTAAGTCTGAGCTTTTTATTAGCGCAGGGCTTTGCCAATCATGCTCTTAATCAGCGATTGCAATTTATCGAGAAAGAAGTTGGGCAGCGAGAAGTTATTGTTTATATCTCCCGGCTCAACAAAATAAATACCAATATTATTCAGCAACCCTTACAGGTATTACAGCCGAATGGGACGATAGTGCAGTGGCTGGGTTCTGTTAAACAGGAAGGATCAGTGCAGGCTGCGTTTAATATGTCAAATCAACTCCAGCTGGGGCAGTATTATCGACTGAATGGGGAAGTACGACCGGCACATGCCTATGCCACGCCCGGTGCATTCGATGTAGAGAAATGGCACCTTGAGCAGAACCTGATGGCAGGATTTCGTATTCAACAGATTCAGCCTTTAACCCAGCAAGAAGTTTATGCACTCGGTTTTAGCCAGCATTTACGCCAACAGCAAAGTTTAAGATCCTCGCTACTTCTTTGGATTGAACAAAAACGATTAGAGTTAAGAGTATTTATTTACCAACAGCCAATACGAAACAAAGGATTGATGCTGGCTCTGCTAACGGGAGATGAGAGTTTACTAGATCCAGCAATTGAACAGCAGTTTCGCCGTTTCGGCATGAGTCACCTGCTGGCAATTTCTGGGCCGCATGTAGTGATTTTTGCACTGATATTCTGTGCGAGTTTACAGTTTTTGACAGCCAGGCTTTTTCCAGCTCTCTATCTGAAATGGCCCAGACAATTTTACCTGAGTATACCTTTTTTACTTTGTGTCTTGCTGTACTGCGCCTTTGTGGGTTTTGAAATTCCGGCCCTACGTACCTTGTTGATCTGTGTAATGATCACGGCCAGTATCTGGTTGAGGCAGTATGTACAACCTTTAAAGTTACTGATCTTAAGTGCAGCAATATTACTGTTACTGGATCCTTTTAGTATTTTGTCCGCAGCTTTCTGGTTGTCTTATGGTGCCTGTTTTGTCTTGCTGCGAATTTATCAGACCATACAGCGACAACCACGAGATGTAATCCAAAGTCCAGGACAACGTATATATTTTGCAGTAAAAGTTTTAGTTGAATCTCAGTGGAAAATTTTTGTCGCTTTATTTCCCTTAATGATTATTTTCTTTAAACAGCTGGCCTGGATCGCACCATTGAGTAATTTGTTCGCGATTCCATGGATTGGTCTACTTATTGTGCCACTGGATATTATTGCCGCTCTATTTTTCTTCATTGCGGAACCATTCGCGGCACTGATCTTTCAAATGAACGATCTGATGATCAGTATGTTACTTGGTTTTTTAAATCTACTGGATCATCTGTTTTCACCTGAACTGATCCCGGTCGCAATGACACCATGGCTACTGATATTGAGTGTAGTTATTCTTGTAATTCTTTTTATACCGCGTGGAGCGGTACCCAAGTCATGGGCAGCGTGTGGACTTGTCCCCATCATGGCAATACCGCTTTATCATTCGCCATTTCAATTGCATGTGCTGGATGTGGGGCAGGGTCAAAGCATCTTTATCCGTCAAGGCCAACATAACATGATGGTGGATACTGGTGGTAATTATGATGAAAGCCGTTTTAGTATCGGTGAGCAGATTATTCTTCCATTTCTATCCGTGCAGGGAATATCTAAGCTTGATCAGCTGGTATTGACCCATTTGGATCAGGATCATAGCGGAGCTTATATGCATATCCGTGATCAACTTAAGGTTTCAGAGCTTATCGCCAGTGAACAGCCTGAACTGAATGAAAGCACTCAATTTAAATTATGTCAGCAGGGACAGTCCTGGAACTGGAATGAACAGGTTTATTTTCAGGTGTTATCACCGCGGTCAGACTCACTTAATCAGTTTAAACCTGATAAAAATGAAAATTCCTGTGTTATCCATGTACAAGTTAAAGATGCCTGGCCTTATCAGCATTTTTTACTGATGGGCGATACAGGCTGGCAAACTGAGTTTCATTTGCTAAGAGATTATCCGGATTTAAAAGTCGATGTGTTGGTCTTGGGGCATCATGGTAGTCAGCACAGTTCAGCCTATCAGTTTTTACAGCATTACCACCCCAAAATCGCGATTGCTTCTGCTGGACGATTTAATCGTTATGGCCATCCAAGTCGATTGACTCAAGCACGATTACAAGCTTTAAATATTCCACTGTTAAGTACGCCAGAGTACGGTAGCATCGAGTTTTTTATTCAAGACAAACAAATACATCTTGTATCTTATCGATCAAAATATAGATGGTTGCAGAGAGAAAATCTTAAGATTCAATAGCTGTATTTGTATTTAAAGTCTGTAAAGTTTCTGCTGCAAGTTTTGCCTGTTCGTCCTGATAAGCCTGGCGCAGATCATTAATTTTAGCCAGTGCTTCATCCTGTGGAATGCGATAAATGGTGCCGCCCAGAGACTCATGCGCTTTAAAGCGTTTATAGCTCCAATGGTAATGCTCCGGGTAACGATGAATCAATTCTTCCATTTTCTTGAAAATAATCTCGGTACCCTGATTCGGGGTAGAGCTATAAATTTGCTCATCGAGGGGCTCGAAGAATACATCAAAGCCTCCTTCAGTATTACGCATTGCAAAAAGGAACAGGCATTTTGCCTTGGTCTTTTGAATCAGTTTGGCGCTGAGGTTACTTGAGCTGAGTGGTACACCAAAAAAAGGAATATATTCACCGCCTGCAGTTGGGGTATGGTCTGGAAGAATCACTGTCGTGCCGCCTTGTTTCAAGGCTTTAAAAATCTGACGAACGCCTGTTTCATCGGTGGGTAATAAGGTGGCCTGCTCACGACTCCGGGCCTCACGAACAAAGTTATCCACGGCAGGATCTTTGACCGGCTTATACATAATGCTCATTTGAGTAAATTGAGCGAGATAAGCATTCATGATTTCCCAGGTACCAAAATGCGGCACAATCAATACCAGCCCTTTATTTGCTGCAAGTGCTTCCTCAAGTAAATGTTGTCCTTCTACACGGTGGACACGTTGAAGATTTTTTTCATTGCTCGAGCCCCAAATACTAAAAAACTCAAAATAAGACATCAATTCATTCCGGATTGAGGCACGCGTAATCTCTTCGCGTTGCTGCTCTGAAAGCTCCGGAAGTGCAATTTTCAGATTAAAGCGAATGGTTTCTGAGGTCTTGGAAGCCTTCAATAGATTTACAATGCCCGCAAGACTGCTTGCCATCAATCTCGTAATTGGAAGCGGAAGTCGGCTGACGAATTTAAGCAAACCATAGGTTGAATTCTTTGAGCTTTGTGCAGTCATTGAATTGATATTAAGAGCAATGGGAAGGAATAATTGAAATTTATTATAGGATAAAACTGCTGGTTTAGACAGAAATACTCAAATCGGTGTATATAATGGGCACAATATAATTATGTGTTGGATTGTTTATGTCCGATTGGCCACCAAAACCTGAAAATCAAATACAAAATACGCCACAACCTCAGCAACCGACAGGACCTGAGTGGAAACTGCTTGAAAAAGCGGTACTTGCCTCTGTAGAAGAGCAGCGCCGTGCACGTCGTTGGGGAATCTTCTTTAAATTCCTGACGTTTGCCTATTTGCTGTTTATTATCCTTGCCATGGGCAAAAGCTGCAGTACAGCATCGACTGATGCCACTAAAACTTCAGATGAGCATCTGGCGGTGGTTGATATTATTGGCACGATTGCATCAGACAAGCAAAGTGTGAATAGTAACAACACCATCAAGTCGCTGAAGAAAGCTTATGCAAGTAAGCAGGCGAAAGCAGTGGTTCTGAATATCAATTCTCCAGGGGGGTCACCAGTGCAATCTGATGAAATCTGGCAGGAAATTCAGTACCTGAAAAAGCAGTATCCGCAGAAAAAGCTGTATGCTGTAATTGGTGATACTGGCGCTTCGGGTGCTTATTATATTGCTTCTGCTGCAGATGAAATTATTGTCAATCCATCGAGTCTGGTCGGTTCAATTGGCGTGATCATGCCGAACTATGGCGTGAGTAACCTGATGCAGAAACTGGGCGTGGAAGACCGTACCATGACTTCGGGTGAAAATAAGGCACTACTTTCGATGACCCAGCCAGTTGATGCTGCACAGAAAGCCCATGTTCAAGGAGTGTTGGATAATGTGCATGCTCACTTTATCAATGCAGTGAAACAAGGTCGTGGAGCAAAGCTTAAATCAACGGATCCTGCAATTTTCTCTGGTCTGTTCTGGACGGGTGAACAGGCAGTACAATTAGGTATTGCTGACCGTACCGGTAGCTTACAAACCTTGAAGCGTGAACTGAAAACTGATAAAGCCTTGAACTACACCGTTGAATACAGCCCATTTGAGTCTATCTTAGGTCGTATGGGGGCTTCCCTAGGCGAAGGTATTGCCAGCTCGGTCGCTCAGAAACTCAGTACTGAAAGTCAGACCAAACTGCAATGAAGCCAATTATTCATTTTGCGCACGCCAATGGCGTGCCTTCTCGTGTCTATCAGAAATTGTTTGATGGACTAAAAGATGAGTATGACATTATCTATGTGCCGTTGCTGGGTCCAGATAAACGTTATCCGGTTGATAATCATTGGAATAGCCTGACCCAGCAAGTAATCGACAGTATCGTACGCCAAGCACAAGGTCGCCAGGTGATTGGTCTGGGGCATTCGCTAGGTGGAGCCTTAACCATGATGGCTGCTCGTCAACGGCCCGAACTGTTCGAGCAGGTGATCATGCTGGACCCACCTTTGATTATGGGACCGTCTTCATTGATGCTGCATATGGCAAAAGTATTCAAGCTAAAGGCTGTGGATACGATGTCACCTGCTGCTTTATCTTTACGCCGTCGTGATCATTGGGAATCCCGTGAGCAGGCAGCAGAATTACTACGTTCAAAGGGCTTTTATAAAGATTTTGATCAGGATTGTTTTCAAGCCTATATTGATCATGCCTTGAAAGATGACCCAGTGCGGGGTGGGGTTGAGCTGACCATTCCCAAAATGGACGAAGTGAATATCTTTCGTACAAATCCATCCTTATGGTGGTTACCGCAAGCAAAGGTCAAACTGCCGATGCATCTTGTTGTAGGTGATGAAAGCCTGTTTCATAAAAGACAGTTTCCAAGACTGGTTCAGAAGAAGTTTGGTATTCCCTTTACGGTAACACCAGGTGGACATATGTTTCCTTTAGAAAGACCGTATGAAGTCGTCGGTCTGATCAAGCAGCTCATTGCAGAGCAGTCTTTAAAGTGAAAAATGAATCATAAAAAAATGCATCCGGGGATGCATTTTTTTATGCAGGGTATTCTTTAGAGTTTGCAGAATTGAACCGGTTCCTGCATCAACTGACCGCGATACATCACGCCAGCAGCAGTATGCTGAATGACACCTGTACAGATCCATTCCACCACTTGCGGGTAAATCAAATGTTCCAGTACATGAACGCGCTGAGCTAAAGAGTGTGTCGTATCTTGATGAGATACTTTTAAAATACCTTGAGCCAAGGCCTGACCGGCATCCAGTTCAGCGGTTACATAATGTACGGTACAGCCGTGCAGGGTATCCCCAGTATTCAGCACCCGTTGATGCGTGTGCATACCTTTGTAATTCGGCAAGAGAGAAGGATGGATGTTCACCATTTTACCTTCCCAGGCTTTAACAAATTTTTCACTTAAAATTCGCATAAAGCCTGCCAGTACTACTAAATCCACATCCCAATCTAACAGTTGTTGATGCATCACATCATCAAAAGCTTCACGATTCGGATACTGCTTGTGTTCAATGACTGCAGTCTGAATTCCAGCTTTTTGCGCACGCGCTAAAGCATAAGCTTCAGGCTTGTTGGAAATTACGCCGACAATTTGCCCTGACAGATTGGCATCAATCAAGGCTTGCAGGTTAGATCCACTGCCTGAAACAAGAACAGCAATTTTAATCATGCGATTATGCGAAGATCACACGGATTTTTTCATCAGCGCCTTCTACAGACTCGGCATTGTCCGCAATGTGACCCATCGTCCATGCTTTTTCGCCAAGGCTGTTCAGTACGTCTACAGTCTTGTCTGCATCTGCTGCGTCAACAACAAGTACCATACCTACGCCGCAGTTAAATGTACGATACATTTCAAACTGTTCTACACCACCTTCGCGTTGAAGAAGCTTGAATAGTTCAGGCCATTCCCAAGAAGACTCATTCACAACTGCTTGAGCCCCGTTTGGAAGTACGCGAGGCAGGTTACCTGGCAAACCACCACCAGTGATGTGTGCCATTGCATGCACATCTACCTGTCTAAGCAATTCAAGAATCGGTTTTACATAAATACGTGTTGGTTCCATTGCTACGTCAGCAAGTGGTCGACCATCGATGATCTGGTTTAAATCAACGTTTTTCACGTCAAGAATTTTACGAAGTAGTGAGTAACCATTTGAGTGTGCACCTGAAGATGCAACACCAACTAGCACATCGCCTGCTTTAACTTTAGAGCCATCAATAATTTTACTTTGCTCAACAACACCCACACAGAAACCTGCAAGGTCGTAGTCTTCGCCTTCATACATGCCTGGCATTTCAGCAGTTTCACCACCAACCAATGCACAACCAGCAAGTTCACAGCCAGCACCAATGCCAGTAACAACATTTGCTGCGACATCAACATTCAAGTGACCAGTTGCATAGTAATCCAGGAAGAACAGTGGTTCAGCACCACAAACGAGAAGGTCGTTTACACACATTGCAACCAGATCCTGACCAATTGTGTCATGACGGTTCAAATTCAATGCTAAACGTAATTTTGTACCAACACCATCAGTGCCAGATACGAGAACAGGTTCTTCATAACCTTTAGGGATTTTACAAAGTGCACCAAAGCCACCAAGACCGCCCATAACTTCAGGACGTTTAGTGCGCTTAGCGACGGACTTGATTCGGTCGACTAACGCGTCTCCCGCTTCAATATCGACACCTGCATCTTTGTAGCTTAAACCAGTGTTTGGGGTAGAAGTTGAGTTGCTCATAATGAAGTCTCCGCATTCGCGGCGCTGATTATACCCGAATATACGAAACTCTTATGTTATTTATGTCCTAAAATGCTATCTTTATTCAAATATTTTACTTTTTATAATGATTAATAGAGAAAAGGCAAGACTTTATGGTAGATCGTACCTTACGTCGCATTTTTATCTTGGCTGGTATCGCCTTGATTATTTGGGTGTTATACCTGCTTAAGCCTGTTGTTGTTCCATTTGTCGGCGCATTTTTTATCGCCTATCTATTTAGCCCTTTGGTTGATCGTTTGCATCGTATTGGTCTGCCGCGCTGGCTCTCTATCAGTATTGTTTTTATCGGGATCGGGGTGGTACTGACTCTAGCCATGTGGTACTTGGTACCGTTGGTATGGAAACAGTTAATGTATGCCCGCGACAGCATTCCTGCTGGAATTCACTGGGTCAATTATACTTTCCTGCCATGGTTGTCTGATACCTTTAATCTCGTGCCAATGGAAATTGACACCAATCAGATTTCCAGTGTGGTCATGGATTATGTCCAGACCAATTATAGTGCCGACAGCATTCAGGCAATGGCCTTGAAATTGGCACAATCAGGGATCAGTTTTATTCAGATTGGTGGAACAATTGTTCTTGTTCCTATCATTGCTTTTTATTTCCTGCTCGACTGGGAGCGCATGCTCGACAGCCTGCGCCGACTCATTCCACGTCCATACGAGCGTAGTACTTTGGAAGTTGTTGGTGAATGTCACGAAGTTCTAGGTGCATTTGTGAAAGGACAATTTCTGGTCATGGTATTACTAGGCGTTGTTTATGCCGTCGGTTTACAATTGATTGGCCTGGAAATCGGCCTGATCATCGGGATGGTCGCAGGCCTGTGCAGTATTATCCCGTATCTGGGTTTTGCAGTTGGGATTATTGCAGCAGTAGTGGCGACTTTATTCCAGTTTGGAATTGACTGGTGGCAACTGGTTCTAGTAGGCATTGTATTCATGGTAGGTCAGGCGGTAGAAGGCTATATCCTGCAACCATTCCTGCTTGGCGATAAAATAGGCCTGTCACCAGTCGCTGTGGTATTTGCCGTATTGGCAGGTGCTCAACTGGCAGGATTCCTGGGTATGCTGATTGCCTTGCCAGTCGCTGCGGTGATCGTTGTATTACTGCGTCATGCGCGTGAATTCTATGAAAAAAGTGCACTCTACGATAATAGAACCCTCATCATCCAAAAAGCCTCTACTGGCTCTATCAATATTGAAACCCCTAATGTAGATGTAGATATTGACCTGAAATCGCCTCATGAGAAAGCACTGCAAGCAGATGAAAAATCGAGTAAGATTGAAAAAACCCAGCTTAAAGATGGATAGGCCAAAAAATAGATATGCGTCAATTGCAACTTGATATTGAACCCCAGCTCGATGCCCGAATCAGTGATTTTTCGGGTCCGGGATGGGGGCATGTAATTGATGCGATTCGCCAGCTCCATGCGGGTCTGATTAATCGTTTCTATGTCTATGGGGGTGCGGGAACAGGTAAGAGTCATTTGCTTTCTGCTATTTGTGATTCTTATCTGGAAGTGGGGAAAACTGCAATTCAGGTCTCTTTATTGGAACTTTTGGATGCGCCTACAGAAGCCATTACCTCACTTGACCGCTATGATCTGGTAGCTTTAGATGATATTGAAGCGATTAGTGGCGTACCCCACTGGCAAAAGGCAGTTTTTCACTTAATTAATTATAATAATGAAGGCGGTGGTCAGCTGGTCTTTTCTTCAAGGTTTGCTCCGATTGAACTTAAGCTGGAATTACCGGATTTACAGTCTCGTTTGACCCAAGCGGTAAGTACGCGCGTTCCGAACGGAAGTCTTTATGCTGACCGTTTTGCCTTGGTATCATCAGTATTGGATAGACGTGGGATTCATCTGGATCAGCAAATTTTTGATTACCTGCTGAGTCATGGTCCGCATCAGACCTCAGTACTTTTACAAACACTTGAACAGATTATTCAACTTTTAAAGGGTGAGAAACTCAAAGTGAGTAATGCTAATTTAAGGCAGATTTATGCATTGATTGACGAATATCGATAAATAATAAAAAATCTTGAGTAATTACTCAAGTTATGACAGATTAGAGCAAAATAATTCAAATATCGCTAGGATGATGCGATTTTAGAATAAAAAGAAAGAATATAAGAAATTAGGAGAAGGTCATGCTCAAGAAGAGCTTAGGCATTGCTTTGCTATGTATTATGGGGCAGGCATACAGTGCTGAAATTGTCGTCACCACCACTGAAGATATCGTCAGGGATGATAAAGAATGTTCCCTACGTGAGGCTGTGCAATATATTAATCAGGGGATGGATAAGCCTTATCTGGGCTGTGGGGATGACAAGCCTGTTCCTGTTATTAAGTTAAAAGAGAAGGAAATTTATAAGTTAAATTCTCCATTACAAATAATACGCTCCATGTATATCCATACCACCTATGAAAAGAAGATGGGGGATAATCTAGAGGATGGTTTGAGCAATGCAACTATAACAATTATGGATAATCTGCCTGCTAATACCTTGGGCGGAATTTTCAGTATTGCTAATTCTGAAACAGTTTCAGAAAAAAATCAGACCGTATCTGTCAGACTGCGTGAAGTTACACTAGAAGGATGTGGTGCTATCAGTTGTAAAGTGAGCAAAGGAGGCTTAATTTATAACCAAGGTAAGCTCACCCTAGAGTATGTGAAATTACATCGCGGTATGGCCAACGATGGAGGAGCAATTTATATCGCTGGCACAAATAAGACCGATCAAACTAAAAATGGTAGCCTCACGGTTCAAAACTCCTTACTCGAAAACAATACAGCGAATGAAGGGGGGGCTATTTATAATGAATTACCAAACTTCCATATCAGGCAATCTGTAATTAGTAAAAATACAACGACAGCTACAAGTTCTCGTTCATCCAATATTTATACTGAAGATGTGTTATCCAATGAAGAAACTGATGTACTTGTTTTGCCACAATCTTCAATTTACAGTTCTACTCTGTATGGAAATACAGGGGCAGCAGTAACTATTCTTGATGCTATTGCTATTAATAACACCACAATTATAAGTAATTCAATTGGGGTCAAGTTCGATGTAGTAAACAAACCTGGTTATCTAGCAAATAGTATTGTATTGAATAATCCAGGGAGTACCTCTGCTAACACTGATCAGAACTGTCAATTTAGTTCTGAGCAAGTCAAAGTGAGTTCTATTTTGCAGAATAACTTGGTAGGAAACTCCTGTGGTATGGGGTCTTCTATTTATGCAAATGAAATTCTGGATGATGCTTATACGGTTCTTACTGGTGATCAGTTAGAGGGCAAGTGTCCGAATATTACCACTTCATCAAATGCGATTTTATGCCCCTATTTTAAAAATGAAAAACAATTTTTGGGGTATTTCAGGCCAAGAATCCTGATGACATATACAAGTTTGAATACCACTCCAATCTTGAATAAAGGTGAACAGAATACTGATAAAACTAAAGCTGGATGTGTAGGTTATGACCAGCGTGGCAAGTCACCGTTTGGTAAATGCGATCGAGGTGCAATCGAAATCCAAGATTCCAGAGATACGAGTCTGATGGGACAGGATTTACTGATCGGTAAGTTAAATAATCAGGTGGCCCGGATTTCTATCATAGAAGCATTAGGTGATAGCGATCTTCTGCCTAAAGAGAAATGTAAGGAAGTGGTACTAGACCATCCTCAGGGTGAAGAATGGCAAGACGGCTGTTTACTGATTGAACAACAGGCTCATGTAAGTTCTAAGGGAACCGTTTCTTTGGATTTGGATGGTAATTTAGTTTATACCCCAAAAAATCCTAAAGCAGGCGCAGATCTATTTACTATACGTGTAGTGACTACGATGAATCGTTTTGATTCAAATGCAGCTTATCTTCCAATTCGAGTAAATATCGTAATGGAAGCAGAAAATAATATGAAAAGCGATAAAGTCAAAACATCAGGTGGGGCAACCAGTATATTCTGGCTGATACTATTGATGGGCGGCTTGACCTGGCGAAAACTAGAAAAATAATTTGGAAATACGTGATGAAGAATTATAAAAAAGGACTTTTCACAGCTGCCTTTTTGTCAACTATGTCATTGATGGCAGCTGAAAGTAGAATTATCCAAGTAACGACGACTTTGGATATAGATGATCGTAAATCATGTTCACTACGACAAGCAATCAGAACAGCTTATGAAAATAAAAGTTATGGAAGCTGTAATGTAGGTAATCGTTTACCTGGACAGCCTGATTATATTCAGTTAGAAAAAGGTGAATATGTACTTACTCGGGGTGAGCTCAAGTTAAATTCACCAATATCTTTGTATGGTGCATTACCATTTGATGAGCAGGCTAAAGACTTATTAAAAGGAACTTTCCCGGCCCAACAGCCAATTCAGACCAGTATTAATGCACAAGGCCAGTCACGAATTTTTAATACGGTTACTTCTGGAACTACACTTGAAATTAATAATATTGCGATAAAGAATGGTTATGCCAAGGCATCTAGTACCGATCGTGGCAATGGTGGAGCTTTATTTATTGGGGGAATACTCAAAATCTACAATTCCGCCATTCTCGATTCCAAAGCGGATAATGAGGGCGGAGCAATCTACTTTGTCGGTAGTGATAGTGAAAGAACCGTATCTCTCATCAAAACCCTGATCATGCGTAATCATGCCCCACTGGGTAGTGTCTGGGCAATGGATTGTGAGCGTAAAGGACTACCAACGACCTCACCAACCAGTATCAGTCATAGCAGTATTGTCGAGAATGGTAATTATCAAACGGGAATGAGTTCCAGCACAAGCATTATTGATTATTGTGGCGCAGGCAGTATTGATATTCATGCTTCTACTATTGCTAAAAATAGGGTAGATGAAGAAGATGGTGCAATTATTCAGTTCAGCTCTCGTGCTGAAAAGCCTCTTAATGGCTTAGCTTTATTAGGTTTAGTGAGTAATACGATTGTAGAAAATGAAGCTGCTGCAACCCTCTTATATGATGATAAGGGAATGAAAGCATTTAACTCTAATATATTGGCATTTAATACCGGTCAATCCTGTAGTTATGCCTTAAATGGAGGGAATACGGCAGATCAGTCAATTAATATGATTCTGACAAATAATGCATTAGATAGTACATGTACGGTTCCGGCCGTAAAATTAACAGATGCTGCGAAAAACATCATCATCCCTGCAGCCATAGAACGTTCAGAATTGC
>NZ_DEZM01000097.1:0-5582 GCF_002364825.1 Acinetobacter sp. UBA3132
AATAAGACCAAACGCAAAGTCATACCAGTTGTGCTGGCGACCATAGCAAGAGTGAACCACCTGATCCCTTCCCGAACTCAGAAGTGAAACCTCTTAGCGCTGATGGTAGTGTGGGGTTTCCCATGTGAGAGTAAGTCATCGCCAGCTCATTATTCTAAACACCCTCTGTCAAATGACAGGGGGTGTTTTTTTATGGCCAAGATTTAAGAAAGCATCTAAATATTAAGTTTTATATAAAGCTACAGCAGAAAATTTGCTCATTATATAAAGTCATAGTGTTATCTTCTAGGATGAATTCCCTGTAATCGATTTTAGTAGTGTTTTTTAGCTGATGCTTAAGTGCAGTATCGCTATTAAATACTTCGCTACAGTGCCTAGGAGGGCGGGTGAAAGGTGAATAACTTTGTTTACCTACCACCATGGTGGTAATAAAACGTTTTGCGAGCTATCGGTAGATAGACTTATAGCTAGATGGACTCAAATGCCTTATATGAAGGGTATTGATATCTACGGTGTATATTTCATAAAGGATGAAAGATTTACATATAAATATTATTTTTTAGTTATATGCTGTATGTTTACATAGAAATAAAAAACCAGCTCAAAGCTGGTTTTTTATTAGATGGATAATTTAAGCAAACACTTTCATAACCTGATCTAGAAGTACCCATAGGATCACAATCGCCACTACAAGCTCTGCAATTTTTGCCCAAGTTGGCGCATTGACTACAACCACATCTTCAACGTCATGTTCTAGGGACTGATTGTTTTGGCTGACCATCTGATTAAACTCCTTCATCGTTGCCTCCAATGATAGCTCTTCTTGTGGCATTGGTTTAGAGCCTTTCAGTTCTAACAGATTATTTGTTGTCCAAACCCAATCATCTGCTTGACCAGAAAGATGCTCGATCTGACCATATAACAGTTCCTGAATACTGTTCAGATTATGATTGCCGGTATCATGTAGCTGTTTAAGCTCTATTAGCTGAAGTTTGAAAATCTCATAAATATTGGCTTCTTGTACTTCACGAGAAAGAGTAGACTGATTGGATTTAAGTGTACTCAGATGACGGGCAATTTCCTGGATATATAGTTCATCAGGATGCTTAATTTCATTATAGATCTTATTCGGATTAAGCTTCCATTCACTAACCAGCTTACCTAAAGTCAGCGCACTGATTTCGGCAATGTATGCACGACGTTCCTGCTTTGGATACTGACTTAGAAGCTCAGGCTTTTGAGTTTCTATCTGTTCAACAAAATATTGTACTAAATCAAAAGCCATTCACTTACTCCGTTCTTATTTAATCTAATAACCTGAGGCTTGGTTTTTTCTTTGGTGTTTCAGGTTCTTCTTCAATGTTTGATTTTAAAGCATCTTCTTCAGTTTGTGTATGCTCATATTCATTTGGATCAAAGAATAGTCCCTGACCATTTTCACGTGCATAGATGCCAAGTACCGCAGCCATTGGTACATAAATATCACGTGATACACCACCGAAACGTGCAGAGAATGTAATCGCGTCATTGCTCATATGTAGCGCATGTACGGCGTGTGGTACGATATTTAGAATGATCTGGCCATCTTTAATAAACTGTTCTGGAACCATGGTATTTGGACGCGTAGCATCAACCAATAGGTATGGTGTCATATTGTTATCACAGATCCATTCATAAATCGCACGAGACATATAAGGACGTGTAGGCGTAAGGTTGAATTCCTGTTCAGACATAATGAATACTCGATTAATTTGATAACTGGGCAGCGTAGCGGTTCTTTTCCTGCAACGTCATTGATTTGATAAAAGCAGGACGGCTGAAGATTCGCTGGCAATACAGATAGAATGGGCGGCATTGCTGTTTAGGTAATTCTACACCCATACTGTGCAAACGGATGAACATCGGCGCAAGCATGCAGTCCAAGATACTGAACTGCTCTGACATGAAATAGGGAAAGTGCTGAAATAGTGGCATCAGTGATACCAGAATATCGCGAAGCTGTTTTTGCGCCTGAGCTTTCGCAGCGGGATCTAAAGAATCCGGGTGTTTGAGCATGATATCGGCCAGTTTAAGCCAGTCATGTTCAAAGCGCCATAGATATTGGCGTTGCTCAGCTCGCGGCATCGGTGCATCGGCATAGAGCTTGTTCTGGCGATAGCGATCATCAATATATTCAGAAATAATCTGGCTAATAAATAATTTCAGATCATTTTCAATTAGCATTGGTAGCTGATTATAAGGATTTAGACTGGCCAAGTCCTCATCGTCACTATCGACCAAGATTAAATGATATTTAATTTGTTTTTCGGTAAGAACGTAGCGAATCCAATGGGAACGAAAGTCATCGGCATGGCTATATAAGGTGATTCCTTGAAGTGGCGCGCTTTCGACTGACATAAATCCTGAGCAAATTTTAGTGAGTAGAATAGGATACTAAAAATCAACCTAAAAAGCACGAAGCATAAAAGACCAATTGGCTTTTGACAGGGTAGATTATAAGAAAAAATGAAAGGAGCAGAACAAGATGATCATGAATTTAGGTTTAATCATAGTGTTTGTGATTATAGGTATAGCCAACTATTATCTGACCAAGTCCTTCTGGTGTCATGAAGGGGTGTGGGGTAAAGATGTTCATGAACAATAATATATACAATTCTATTCAGTGGTAAATTTAAAGTCATAAAAAAACCCTGGAATAAACCAGGGTTTTTTTTCCGATTCGGTAAACGAATTAACGTTTAGAGAATTGAGGACGTTTACGAGCTTTACGTAAACCAAGTTTCTTACGTTCAACTTCACGAGCATCACGAGTAACGAAACCAGCTTGACGAAGAGCAGGTTTAAGTGTTTCGTCAGCAGCGATCAATGCACGAGTAATACCGTGACGGATAGCGCCTGCTTGACCACCGATACCACCACCAGCAACAGTGATGTAAAGGTCATATTTGTTAGTTGCTTCAAGAAGTTCTAACGGTTGGTTAACAACCATACGAGCAGTCTCACGACCGAAGTATTGTTCTAAAGAACGGTTGTTAATTACGAGTTTACCAGTACCAGCAGATAGGAAAACACGTGCAGTTGCGGTCTTACGGCGACCTGTACCATAGTTTGTAGCCATGTGCTGTATCCCTTAGATGTCCAAAACTTGTGGCTGTTGAGCTGTGTGAGGATGCTCAGTACCAGCGTACACTTTCATTTTCTTGATCATTGCATAACCAAGAGGACCTTTTGGCAACATGCCTTTAACAGCGCGTTGGAAGATCTCTTCTGGTTTGTGTGCAACTAATTTTTCGAAGTTAGTTTCACGGATACCACCAGGGAAACCAGTATGGCGATAGTATTTCTTATCAAGTGATTTTTTACCAGTCACTTGAACTTGCTCAGCATTAATAACAACGATGTAATCGCCAGTGTCAACGTGAGGAGTATAAGAAGTTTTGTGCTTACCGCGTAAACGACGAGCGATTTCCGTCGCAAGACGGCCTAGAGTTTTGCCAGAAGCATCAACAACGTACCAGTCGTGTTGAACTTCAGCTGGCTTAGCGCTGAGAGTTTTCATTAAACCACTACCTATTATAGTTGGTTTGGACGGTGGAATCTGTCCAAACAAAAGGAGACGAGATTCTAAACGAATACGTGAAGAATCACAAATGAAAATTAAAAATTTCAAGCGCTGTATTTTATATAATCTACGAGCATAAGGGAAGAAAAATTAAGCAGAATGCATAAAAATAACTGGCGAGATTTGTAACGCAGATTTCTCTGAGAATCACAACAGTCCAAAACACTGTACAGATCGCTGCACGCAAGCCTGTTTGAAACAGGCTATACTATTGAAGGCCTTAGTGAATAGAGAAGAAGATGCTGCCTTTATATGTCACCAGCGGTGAACCTGCCGGAATTGGTCCTGATATCTGCTTGAGTCTGGCAAATCGGGTTGATGAGCGTCCGATTGTGGTACTTGCGGATCTGGAAATGTTGGGTCAGCGTGCCCAGCAACTAAATCTGGCAATAGAGCTGATTGAATATAAGGGACAAGAGTCTTCTTCTGAAGAAGGTCAGCTCTATGTAGAGCATGTACCTTTAAAACAACAAGTGATATTGGGTGAGCTCAATAGCCATAACGCTGCTTATGTATTGGAACAATTACGTCGTTCAGCTGACTATGCCATGACCGGGAAAAGTGTTGGTGTGGCAACAGCACCAGTGCAAAAGTCAGTCATTAATGATGCCGGAATCCATTTCAGTGGGCATACTGAATATTATCAGGAATTTGCCGGTGTGGCTCGTGTGGTGATGATGCTAGCGACCAAAACCTTACGTGTCGCTTTAGCAACAACGCATCTTCCGTTACGGGCAGTCGCGGATGCAATTACGCCTGAGCGTTTGCATCAGGTGATTGATATCCTGATTCATGATTTGAAATCAAAATTTAAAATTGAGCATCCGCATATTTTAGTCTGTGGTCTGAATCCTCATGCCGGTGAGGGAGGGTATCTCGGTATGGAAGAGATTGAAGTGATCAATCCAGTATTGGAAACTTATCGTGCTCAAGGCATCAATATGAGCTTGAGCTTACCTGCTGATACCTTATTTACCCCGGAAAATTTAAAAGATGCGGATGCTGTTCTGGCGATGTATCACGATCAGGGCTTACCTGTGTTAAAATCGCAAGGCTTTGGTGAAGCCATCAATATTACTTTGGGCTTACCGTTTATCCGAACTTCTGTCGATCATGGCACAGCACTCTCCCTCGCAGGTACAGGACTTGCGAAAAGCTCAAGCTTACATGTCGCTGTCGATCTGGCGCTGGATTTAGCGCGCCACTGATGACTGTTCATTACTCACGTTGGAAATGTTTTTATGTATCAAATTAATGCCTTAAACCCAAAAGATGAAGGGCATCACACGCGTAAGCGTTTTGGTCAAAACTTCTTACATGACCAACGTGTCATTGCAAAAATTGTCCGTTCCGTGAATCCACGTGCGGGTGAAAATATTGTTGAAATTGGTCCCGGTCTTGCGGCTTTAACTTCACCTTTAATTGGTGAATGTGATGCTTTAACCGTTCTAGAGCTTGACCGTGACTTGGCTGCAGGTTTGCCGGGTCGTGTGCCGCATCCTGAACGTCTAACGATTATTGAAACAGATGCATTGAAATACGACTTCACGCAATTATTCCAACCTGACCGTCCATTACGTGTCGTGGGGAACTTGCCATATAACATTTCGACGCCACTGTTATTCCATCTTTTGGAATTCGGCGACAAAGTTAAAGACATGCATTTCATGTTGCAAAAGGAAGTAGTGGATCGTATTACCGCCTCGCCAAACACCAAAGAATATGGCCGTTTGTCGGTGATGATCCAGTATTACTGCAAACCGACATTCTTGTTTGAAGTGCCACCAGGTTCGTTTAATCCGCCGCCAAAAGTGACTTCTGCGGTATTCCGTCTAGAACCCTATGACGTAAAACCGATCGTGGCGAAGAATGAAAAAGCTTTGGCACGTCTGGTATCCCACGTATTTACCCAGCGTCGTAAAACTTTGCGTAATAGCTTAAAAGGCATGCTGGTTGAAGA
>NZ_DEZM01000097.1:5902-15180 GCF_002364825.1 Acinetobacter sp. UBA3132
TTCGATACAATTATGTGATTGGTGATGTGCAAGGCTGTTTTGAGGCCTTGAAGGCATTACTGAAAGAAATCCGCTTTGATCCGGATCAGGATTTTATCTGGTTTGCGGGTGACCTGGTCGCTCGGGGTGAAAACTCGCTAGGTGCGCTGCGCTTCATTAAAAAGTTGGTCGACAATGGTGTCGCTGCAACAGTGCTAGGCAACCATGATTTGACTTTGTTGGCTTATGCGCGTGGAATTAAGCCGATTAAAGACAAGGACAATGTCTGTGATGTGATTGATGCTATCGACAGTGATGATCTGATTGACTGGCTGCGGAAACAGCCTATGTGTCTGTTCCCGAATGAACAGACAGTGCTCACGCATGCCGGTATTCCTAAACTTTGGGATGTTACCAAGACTGCCGAGTTAGCCAAAGAAGTAGAAGCAGTCATAGGTCATGATGATTTTGAAATCATGGATGCGTTCCTGAGCGATATGTTTGGTAAAGAGCCAGCACTCTGGTCAGATGAGTTACAGGGTCATGAACGTATACGTTGTATCGTGAATTACCTGACGCGGATGCGTTTAACCGATACAGAAGGACGTTTAGAATACAGTTTTAAAGATTCTCTGGATGACCCGATGCCTGAAGGCTTTCAGCCCTGGTTTGACTTTGAATCCAAAGCGGCCAAAACCCATCAAATTATCTTTGGGCATTGGGCAGGATTACAGGGTAAGACAATTTCCGAACATGTTCAAAATGTAGATGGCGGGTGTGTTTGGGGAAATCAGCTGATTGCGTATCGATTGGAAGATAAAGAATTATTTAAGGTTGATAATCCGGTCATGTCATCCTCAAGCTAAGCCATAATAAAAAAGCCACATGATGTGGCTTTTTTATTTACAGGGCCTTAATCCAGTCTGATCCAGGTTTGGCTGCGACCTAATGCGGATACTCCCATATAGCCACGTAAGGTCAGACGTTTACCAGTGGCATTCAGGCGAGCTTTGGCATCATAAATTTTTCCGGTCAGCGGATCGATGATCCGACCCTTATCATAGTTATTGGCTTTACCTACTTGTTTTAAGCCGGTAAGTAAGTCCATGCCTAAGATCGGTTGATTGGTATACGGAGCCGGGCAGTTGTTACAGCTTTTTTGTGGGGTATAACCAGGGCGAGGCGTTACTTTAACGATTTTACCTACGTAAGTACCGTTATTTTCTTGACGAATTTCAATAATGGCTTTAGGGGAGCCAGTTTTATCATCAATTTGTTGCCAAGTGCCGGTTAAATCCTGTGCAAAAGCTGACACAGTCATACATGCACCCATTAGCATCATTGCGATTTTAGATTTTTTCATATTAATCATCCCCATGTGGTTTGTTACAGACAGTCACTAGTTATTTTTTGATCAGTCTGCACTAAGAATTCAGTTGTGTTTAAGTCCCATGACCGAAACTTGAGTATGGTCATATAAATTTAAGGGATTACCATCGACAGCGACCTGATTAATCAGGTCATGAATATGTATATCGGATGCTGATTGCAGCGTAGCGTTTCCAGCATGATGTAATGCAGTGAATTTCAATTTATTGAAGGCTTCTGGCTCCAGTATTTCAAATGAGTACTGAGTGGAGGGCAAATGATCAGCACCTTGTTTTATTGGCTTATTACCAAAAAGTGGGTGGGATAACGAGGTGCCTAAATTTCTAGATAAGCCACCTCTATTATACTTCGCCGATTTAATCAGGACCATGGCCGGATCTGTCTTGTCATGCATCTGCTGCCAGCTGCTTATCCAATTCTCTCCACAAGAAATTGGGTTTAAAGCAACACCAGATGTCCTGAAAACACTCATTGTTTTCATTCAATTTCCTTGTATTTCAAAATCAAATATCCATTTGATTTGCTTCACTCTTGCTGTATATGAAGTTTTAATACACAAAGACTAAAAAATCTATATGTTTATTATTCATACAACCTTATATAAAAAAATGCAAGTTGAATATAGGCAGAGATTCATACTTAAGTCTTAAAGATTATAACAATATTCTTGTTAGTGGAAACGTGATTTTTAACCCATATTGAATGATGTATAGGAAAGTGAGAGAAAAATATTTAAAATAACTGACCAAAGAGACAGCGTGTAGCCAAGTTAAAAATAGGGTAGATTTAGTAATGTTAAAACGCTTGAAAAGATTATAAATATATAAAATTACTGAATTAAAATCTGTCATTTAGGTCAATTTAATTACTGGTATGAAACTTAAATGAATTTATGAAGTGACTAATTTGTCATTAGAATTTAATAGTTCATATTTCTATCTAAATCGATATAAGAATAAAATGACTATATAAAATAGATATAGTCATCCAGAAATAACGATGTGGTCAGATTAAAGATTCTGAAGATATAGAATAAAAGTCGGTAGCCAGAGGGCCGTAAAGACAGCATTCACTGCCATACCAAATGCTGCGTATCGACCTGCAACACTACCACGCTGCCAGGCCTGCGCTGTACCAATCGCATGGGCGGCAAGGCCCAGTGCAAGACCAGAAGCACGTTCGTCATTGATATGACGCAGAATAAGGGGGGAAAACGCAGCCCCAATGACACCAGACAGAATTACAATCAGAATCACCAGGCTAATTGGTGCATCCAGTAAAGTTGCGATATTAATCGCAATTGGGGTAGTAACTGCACGAGTGGCAAAGGCCATGATGTCACCGGCTGCCATATGTAACAGATAAGCGAGTCCCATGGGCAGGGCAACTGCACTGATACTGGCGAAGATCAGAATTCCAATCACACCTTTTAATGGCAGGTCATCATAGCGCATTGCTGCCAGAGGAATTGCCAAGGCCACCGTAACATAGCCTAAAAGACGGTTAAACAAGGGATTGGTGTCTTCCGTATAATGTTCATAAGGAACACCCAGTACAAACAGAATAGCCAGCACGAAGAACATGCCAAAGACAATGACCGGAATTTTAGGAATCACACGGTTACATGGTTTTGCCGCAAGATAGGCCGCCAGCGTGATCAGGAAACCATAGAGTACAGATAACATAATGATCTCCTAAAGCCAGCGCTTGGCCATTTTTGCATAGACCCATAATGGAATGAGCGTACTAACAAACAGAATCAGCAGAAAGGCTGGAATTTTATGTCCCATATGCACCAGCATCATCAATGAGCCGGCGCTGACAGGTAAAAATGCAAAGGCACTTTCTTTCATAATCTTGTTATTGGTATCTACCAGTCGGGCAGGAATTTTGCTCCAGCGACGCCAGCTAAACAGGACGATGAGCAGGCTGATCAAACCGACCAGATTGCCTAACTCAGGGTGCTCTAGCTGGGTCATGATCCATACTGCTGTTTCCCGAAAAACAATAATTAGAAGCAGCGTGCCGATCCATGCTGGCCAATCTATATGCTTAATCCAGTTCATTTTAAAGTCTATTTAATTTGATTTATCGAGTTTTAGTCGATCTTACGCGGTATTTCAAATTCTTCAAGTGGCCGTTGAAACTGAACTGCTTGCTCACCCAAAATATCTTCTAGGGATAGATGTGCCTGGCGGATGATCTGTGCCAGTTTCTGTGGGGCAATACTGACCTGCAAATGCAGCTGACCTTGCTCATCATAATGCTCGGACTGAATCACATTCAGCTCATAAAGCTGATTACGCAGTTTGCCATGTGCAGGCTGTAACTTAAGTTCAAACTTTTGTAGTTCTCCCATCAACGCTTCATGTACCGCCTTACGTAGCAGGTCAATCCCTTCTCCCGTGTGAGCAGACACATAGACCCGTTCTGGCTGATTGGGTTTGTGATAGATAATCTTGGCGTCTTCACCGCTTTGGTCAATTTTATTATAGACACGAAGTACGGGAACATTAGCCCCAATTTCCTTGAGCACACTTTCTACTGCATCAATCTGTTCCAGAATTTCCGGACTGCTGGAATCAATCACGTGCAGCAACAGGGTGGCTTCTAAGGTTTCTTCCAAAGTCGCTTTAAAAGATTCTACCAGTGAGTGAGACAGGTTACGCACGAATCCTACTGTATCTGCCAGTACTACAGTGCCAATGCCTTCCCAGTCCAGACGGCGCAAGGTCGGATCCAGAGTGGCAAACAGCTGGTCAGCGGCATAGACATCGCTATCTGCAAGAATATTAAACAGGGTAGATTTACCGGCATTGGTATAACCAACCAGAGAAATGGTAGGTACAGCAGCTTTCTGACGGGCTACACGACCTTGCATCCGGGTTTGACGGACTTTATCCAGTCGGGCTTTCAGTTGCCCCATCCGTACGCGCAGCAAACGTCGGTCAGTTTCCAGTAAAGTTTCACCAGGACCACGTAAACCAATACCCCCTTTCTGACTATCCAGATTGCCACGACTACGAATCAGGCGAGAAGAAAGATGCTGTAACTGGGCCAGTTCGACCTGTAATTTCCCTTCATAAGTGCGAGCGCGCAGCGCGAAAATATCCAGAATGAGTTCTGTACGGTCCACCACCCGACATTTAACAACGCGCTCAAGGTTACGTGCCTGCGCAGGGGTCAGGGTATGATCAAAAATCACCAGATCAGCTTCAAGAGCTTCAACTTTTTCTGCAATTTCCTCAGCCTTGCCGGAGCCGATAAAATATTTAGGATCGGGTCTTAAACGCTGAGCATACATATGCTCAAGAATTTCTGCCCCTGCTGAACTGGCCAACAGGTGAAATTCTTCTGCATCCAGATCCTCCAGCATCTGCACGGTCACACTGACCAGAATGACACGATCTTTGGCACGATGCTGTTCAAAATATTCCACTCAGTCCACACTCTACTTAAAAACTTTTTTTAATAGAATTCATTTTAGTGGAAAAAGACAGGGACAGATAGCATTGCTCTGTGAGTTTTGGGTTAGAGTGCAGCAACAAAAAGTTGAGCCAGGCCGACTAAAACAGCCGCGTAGAATGCGGTTGTCACAAAAATGTATTTCAGTGCTTGTGTGGGTTGAAGAGTTTCAACCGTAACCTTTGGATCTTGCTGCATACTAAAACTCCATAATTTGTTCATTCAATGGAAATATAATAATTCATCGTATAATTGAATAAAAATTGCAAAATTTAATCCGTCTGAACGGTTTTTATAATCAATGCATGTTCAGAATGAACAGTATAGAATGGTAAAGATACGTGAAGATGATGACCTGAATCGACCTGGAAATAGTGATCCTTGTATGCACTCGACTATAAATAATGAAACATCTGAAATTCGTGGTTTAGCAAAATTTTTGCTCTATAGCAGAAAAATGTTTGCCTCTGTCGCAGCAGTGAGTGAAGGGTTCTATCTGGTTTACCGACACGGTTTATACAAGAATCCGAATAACCCACATAACACGCGATATGTGCAGTATTTCTGTCGTCAGCTATGCAAGGTATTTAATATTGAAGTGCAGGTACATGGCACTATTCCACGAGAACCCGCACTTTGGGTGAGTAATCATGTGTCCTGGCTGGATATTGCAGTACTCGGTTCTAGTGCACGAGTGTTTTTCCTAGCTAAAGCCGAGATTGAACAGTGGCCGCTGCTTGGCAAACTGGCGAAAGGTGGGGGAACTTTATTTATCAAGCGTGGGTCGGGAGATTCAGTCCGGATCCGTGAGCAGATTACCGGATTTTTAAAACAGGACATTCCAGTGCTGTTTTTCCCTGAAGCCACCACTTCAGATGGACGTGCAATTAAGAAGGTCCATGGCAGGATTCTGGGGGCGGCGATTGAAGCAAAGCGCCCGGTACAGATTTGCCTGATTTGTTATGTCAATCAGCAGGGGGAGCTAGATACGGTCGCGCCTTTTATTGGTCAGGTCGGTTTCGCTGAGCATGTACGTAAAGTGTTAGAGATGCCAAATGTCACGGCACACTTAATGGCATTACCGGGCATTTCTACAGAAGGTCATACGGTGGATACGCTGACGCCGTTGGTGCAGGAAAAGATGAATGAAGGTCTGAAGTATTTACAGAATAAAGTCCTGAAAACACCTTTGGAAGTTACTGCATCAGTTTCATAGGTAAAATAAACAGCATCATTTTCAAAAAACTAAAATGAGCGTTTATTGGCGCTCATTTTTTTTATATGTAGCATTCAGTAGTTTGTTGTTTTAACCGGTGTGATCCAGACGTGAACCCAAGGTTTCAAGATGCATCGGAAAAACATTATTTTTACGGTCTTCAAAATAATGACGTAAGGTCCTTTCTACACTCGGGAATGCCAGCTCTGCCCAAGGAATATCCGCTTCGTCAAACAGGCGTGATTCAATGGTTTCTTCACCAGCACCAAATTTGCCTTCCACCAGTTGAGTTTTAAACAGCACATAAATCTGACCGATCCGTGGAATATTGTACATGCAGTACAGCTGTTCGATTTCCACTTCAGCTTCGGCTTCTTCACGGGTTTCACGTGCTGCCCCTTGTTCCATGGTCTCAAACAGCTCCATATAGCCGGCAGGTAAGGTCCACAGGCCATAACGGGGTTCAATCGCGCGTCGGCATAGCAGTACTTTGTCTTCCCAGACCACTAGGGATCCGCAAATAATCTTTGGATTAATATAATGAATAAAACCACAGGAGCTGCAGACATGACGAAGTTTTTGATCACCTAAAGGTATTTTTTCAGTTGTCTTATGTCCACAGGCCGTACAGAAGTTCATATTCATCATCAATGACAAAAAGTAGACTCAGGATAACTGAAAAATTGAAATTTGGCATCAATTCTATCCTCAGGAATCAAAAATCAGCTATGATGAAATCATAATGAGAATGAGGAAAGCGTGGATGGATGAACGCGATTTAACACACAGATTACAGCAACGTTTGCGCTTTTCCAGGCGGATTCAGCCAGCGCATGCTGCGGTGTTAATTGCGATTACGGATGAGTCGAATCCCAAGGTCTTACTCACCCGCCGTTCGGCTTATCTGTCCAATCATGCCGGTGAAGTTTCTTTTCCGGGCGGTAAGCGTGATCCGCAGGACACCAGCAATATCGTCGTAGCGCTACGCGAAGCCTATGAGGAAACCGCACTGAACCCTTTTGATGTGCAGCTCATTGGTGATCTGCCCATGCAAAAGGCACGAAATGGCATGCTGGTAAAACCGATTGTCGGACTGATTCCACCAAAAGTTCAGCTGATTCCACAACCCACTGAAATTGACAGGATTTTCTTTGCCTCACTGCGGCATTTACTTGAAGCCAAACCTACACCTTATGAAGTACGCTTTGCCCAGCAGTCGTTATATTTCCCGAGTATGCGCGTGGAAAATGAAGTGGTCTGGGGACTGACTGCGCGTATGCTGATTTCTTTATTTCAGTATGGCCTCGACTATAAAAAAGACTGGCCATTCTTACTTAATTCACCAGCTTTTAAACGATCAAAATTCTTTCAGGACTGAAGAGGATATTCAGGCATGTTGTACAAATTTCAGGGACATTCTCCAAAAGCGCTGCAACAACCATGGGATGGTTGGGTCGCACCCACAGCGACCGTGATTGGTCAGGTTGAATTGGGCAAACAGGTCAGTATCTGGTTTGGCGCCGTGGTGCGTGGTGATAACAGCAAAATCCATCTTGGAGACTATACCAATGTGCAGGAAAATGCCGTGCTGCATACTGATGCGGGGATTGAAATGCATATTGGTGATTATGTGACGATTGGTCACCAAGCCATGCTGCATGGCTGTACCATTGGTGATAATAGCCTGATCGGGATTCAGGCTATAATTCTCAATAATGCCGTGATTGGTAAAAACTGTATCATTGGCGCGAATGCGCTGATTCCGGAAGGAAAAGTGATTCCGGACAATTCTGTGGTGATGGGATCGCCGGGCAAGGTGATAAAAACCCTAGATGAAGATACTGTACAAAAGCTGAAAATGAGCGCACTGCATTATGCCAACCATTTTCAGAAGTTCCAGCCACTGGAACAAGTTGAGCTTTAAGCAACTCATCTACCTGTATTTATTAACCTGGCGATGGCCAGGTTTTTTTGTATCTGTTTCGGGAAAATCTCGCGTAGCGGATATGAGTGGAGTATCATATCCGCGTTTTTTATATTCTCTGAATTAAGGTTGTGCATGAAAGTGCTGGCATTGGAAACTGCCAATGAGCAGTGTTCCGTTTCTGTGATTGATGACACTCAAGAATTATTTTTCCAACTTGATGCGCGCGCAAAGGCACAAACGCAAACAATTCTCCCAATGATCGAGCAGGCTCTAAAAGATTTAAGCCTGGCGGTTTCTGATTTGACTGCGATTGCATTTAGTCGTGGACCGGGTTCATTTAACGGTGTGCGTATTAATGCTGCGGTAACACAAGCTTTGGCGTGGTCGAATGACCTGCCTGTGGTACCCGTTTCGACCTTACAGGCCTTGGCACAAGCAGCATACCGTTTGCATGGTCTGACCGAAGTGACTGCGGTACTCGATGCACGTATGAATGAAGTTTATATCGCCAGCTATCAGCTGGATGCTCAAGGTATTATGCAGCCAGTAGATGAAGAACAGTTGCTTGGTTATGAACAGGGCAGTGCCACAGTAAAATTTGCCGTAGTCGGCTCAGGTGCTCATCTGGTTCAATCAGAAGCCACTGAATACAAAGATGTCAGCGCGACTGCACAGGATATTGCCACGATAGCGCGTGTGGCAGCAGCATCAGAAAACTGGGTCAGTGCTGAATTGGCACTGCCGGTCTATTTACGCGATAACGCATGGAAAAAAATTCCAGAACAAGGCAAAGCATAATTAATCAGGATTAAGCATGGATCTATTACTGCTGCTGAAAGCGGCAATCATGGGTATTGTTGAGGGTATTACTGAGTTCTTACCGATTTCCAGTACAGGGCATTTGATTCTGGCTTCAGAATTAATGAACTTCTGGACCAAGGAAAAGAGTGATGTTTTCGTGATTGCCATTCAGATGGGGGCAATCGCAGCAGTAATTTATGAATACTGGACACGTCTGTGGGGAGCCGCCACCGGGATTGTCAGTGGTGAACCACAAGGACGCCGTCTCGGTATTGGTCTGATTTTGGCTTCGATTCCAATCATACTTATCGGGCTGACTTTTGGTCAGACTGTAAAAGAATTGTTATTCAACAATATTGCAATTGCGATTGGCTTGATTGTGGGTGGTCTGATCATTATCTGGATCGAAAAAAATCCACCTCAAGTCCGTGCCCAAGAAGTTGAAGACCTGACCATTAAAGATGCTATCTGGATTGGTCTGATTCAGGTCTTATCGCTGAT
>NZ_DEZM01000210.1:0-596 GCF_002364825.1 Acinetobacter sp. UBA3132
GTTTTTTCTAATAAATATCTTAATTTAATTATTGTTTAATTGAGATTTGACTTCTTTTAATAAAAAATCAGTAGAAAAATAAAAAAGACACCGAAGTGTCTTTTTTAAGTGATTTAGGCACGACTTTTAGGTTTGGCTTTGCCTTTAGCTTTAGAACCGCCAAAAGGCTTTTTCGCATCACCGGTTTCACGTGGTGGTAAACCTGTGTGCTGGGTCAAAATTTGGCCTTTTTTCGGACGATTGTTCTGTCCTTGGCTTTGACCTTGTCCACGATTGCCTGCCTGACCGGTACGTTTCTGTGAATCGCCTGCAACAGTCGAGTTCTTCTTACGTGCTGACTGATACTGACCATCCACACCTGCAGGTTGATAGGTCGGAATCAGATGCTGTTTCGAATTACCAATCAGGTCCTGACGGCCCATTTCGCGCAAGGCATCACGCAGTAAAGGCCAGTTATTTGGATCATGGTAACGCAAGAAAGCTTTGTGCAGACGACGACGCTTTTCACCTTTCACAATGTCGACATTTTCAGTGTAACGCGCTACTTTCGCCAGTGGGTTTTTACCAGTGTAGTACATGGTGGTTGCCGTTGCCAT
>NZ_DEZM01000210.1:722-1245 GCF_002364825.1 Acinetobacter sp. UBA3132
CATGGTGGTTGCCGTTGCCATTGGTGATGGATAGAAGGTTTGTACTTGGTCAGCACGGAAACCATTCTTCTTCAACCAAATCGCCAGGTTCATCATGTCATAATCGGTTGTACCCGGATGCGCTGCAATGAAGTAAGGAATCAAGTACTGTTCCTTGCCTGCTTCCTTACTATAACGATCAAACATTTGCTTGAATCGGTCATAAGTTCCAATGCCAGGCTTCATCATTTTATTGAGTGGACCTTTCTCAGTATGCTCAGGCGCAATCTTGAGGTAACCACCGACATGATGCGTCACCAATTCTTTGACATATTCAGGGTTTAAAACCGCAAGGTCATAACGTAAACCTGAACCGATCAGAATCTTTTTAATACCTGGTAATGCACGTGCTTTACGGTATAACTGCGTCAGTGGCGCATGGTCGGTATGTAAGTTTTGACATACTCCCGGGAACACACACGAAGGCTTACGACAGTTCTTTTCGATCTCAGGATCTTTACACGCCAAACGGTACATGTTGGCT
>NZ_DEZM01000210.1:1369-1717 GCF_002364825.1 Acinetobacter sp. UBA3132
GCCAAACGGTACATGTTGGCTGTTGGGCCACCCAAATCCGAAATGATGCCAGTAAAGCCTGGTGCAGTATCACGAATTTTTTCCACTTCACGCAGAATCGATTCTTCCGAACGGTTCTGAATAATACGACCTTCATGTTCCGTAATCGAACAGAAGGTACAACCACCGAAACAGCCACGCATGATGTTCACAGAGAACTTGATCATGTCAAAGGCTGGGAAACGTGCATTACCGTATGATGGATGTGGTAGACGTGCATAAGGCAGGTCAAACACGTAGTCCATCTCTTCCGTAGTCAACGGAATTGGCGGTGGATTTAACCATACGTCACGTTCACCATGCTTTTGT
>NZ_DEZM01000210.1:1836-2617 GCF_002364825.1 Acinetobacter sp. UBA3132
ACGTTCACCATGCTTTTGTACTAATGCACGCGCATTCCCTGGATTGGTTTCCAGATGTAAAATACGGTTAGCATGTGCATAAAGCACCGGATCATTCACCACTTCTTCAAAAGCAGGCAAACGAATCACAGCCAATTCACGCGGTGGTAATTTATGTTTAATCGCTTTCGACGCCGGTTGTAACTGCACGATTTGCGTATTTTCATCCAAATTGTCGCCTTCACGGACAATTGGATTAGCGACATGTTCTTTTTGGAAACCCTGGTACTGGCTCGAGTCCTTCCCTTGTTCAATCTCACAACCTTCAATATCTTCAGTCATGACGTAAGGGTTAATAATTGGATCGACACGACCAATCGTATCGACATCATTCGATGCGATTTCAACAAATTTTGCTTTCGACGGGCGGTTGTGTTTATTGACAATAAATGCTGTACCACGAACATCGGTAATGTCTTGGATTTTTTCGCCACGCGCCAGACGATGCATGATTTCAGTGATGGAACGCTCACCATTACCGTACATCAAAAGATCGGCTTTAGAGTCCATCAATACTGAACGACGCACTTTATCTGACCAGTAATCATAATGCGCAATACGACGTAATGATGCTTCAATACCACCTAACAATACAGGCACATCTGGATAAGCTTCACGCACACGCTGGCAATATACGGTTGCCGCCCGGTCTGGGCGTTTGTTTGGCTGATTGTCTGGTGAATAGGCATCATCTGAACGAATCTTGCGATCTGCCGTATAACGGTTGATCATCGAGTCCATG
>NZ_DEZM01000210.1:2800-3249 GCF_002364825.1 Acinetobacter sp. UBA3132
GTTGATCATCGAGTCCATGTTACCTGCTGTCACACCCCATGCAATGTTTGGTTTACCCAATACACGGAAGGCTTCAACACTGGTCCAGTCTGGCTGCGCAATAATCCCGACACGGAAGCCTTGCGCTTCTAGGGTACGGCCAATAATGCCTGAACAGAATGAAGGATGATCAATATAGGCATCGCCACAGACTAAAATAAAGTCACAACTGTCCCAGCCGAGTTGATCCATCTCCTCGCGTGACATCGGCAAAAATGGCGCAGGTTCAAAACACGACGCCCAATATTTGTCGTAATCAAACAACGCTGTAGGCGCTGTCTGCATGGTATAAGCAGTAGACATGGCTAGCAATTCTCGGCTGGCAGATGGAGGATCAAAAAATAGATCAAAGATGAAAGCCGAGCATTTTAGCATGAATTCGGCTGAGGTTGCTTGATTATAATTTATAC
>NZ_DEZM01000210.1:3492-4747 GCF_002364825.1 Acinetobacter sp. UBA3132
TTGCTTGATTATAATTTATACAATATAGACTTTAAGACCTTAATCAGGAATATATGCTCACTTTGTTTCTAGCTTGCTTATTTTAGGTTTTAACTGTTGAGCTATCAATAAACCGATTGTCAAAATAATGCCGATGAATAAACTGAGGCCGAACCATCCGGTATTTTCCCAGACCAGACCACTCGAGCTGCCAAGTACACTAGACCCAAGATAGTAGCAGAATAAATAGAGTGATGATCCTACAGCACGATACTGTAAAGATTGCACAGACACCCAACTACTGGCCGTGGAATGTGCAGCAAAAAATGCAAAGGTAAAAATGAGCAGACCAATAAAGATCAGCACCAAGCTGTTGACTAGCATCAACACTAGTCCTAGCAACATACTGGCAAGCATGGCCACCAATACTTGGAAACGTCCAAATTTCTGGCTCCATGCCGCCGCACGAGGTGAGCTATAGATTCCTGCCAGATAGGTGACCGAAATTACCCCAATCCAGACATGCGACAGCTCAAAAGGTGACTGAATCAGGCGATAGCTGAGGTAATTAAAGACTGAAACAAAACAGCCCATCAGGATGAAACCTTGCAAGAACAAGATTCGCAGTTTGCGATCACTAAGATTATGCTGAAATGCAGTAAGGAAGCGGCTCAATTTAATAGGATAAGCTTGAAAATTCCTGGATTTAGGCAATAAGAAATAGAAAGTTGTCGCAATACAGAGGTTAATTAGTCCAATGATTAAAGTCGCTGACTGCCAGGAAATAAAGTCTACCAATACTCCTGCAAGCAAACGGCCACTCATACCGCCAATCGCAGTTCCAGAAATATAGAGTCCCATGGCAAAACCAACATCTTTCGCGGCAACTTCTTCCCCAATATAGGTCATCGCCACTGCGGCCACGCCACTTACGGTTAAGCCTATTAATACCCGGGTCGCCAGAAACACTGACCAGACTGGCAATACAGCACTCAGCAACAACAATACTGCAACCGAAAATAAAGACCAAACCATAATCGGCTTACGGCCAAAACGGTCAGAAATGAGTCCAGTAAAAATCAGGCCAACAGCTAATGCAATGGTAGAAAATGAAAGTGGAAAACTGCTTTGCGTAGGGGAGATATGAAAATAGTCTGCCAGAATCGGCATCATCGGCTGTACACAATACAATGATGAAAAAATTGCAAATCCAGCCAGAAACAAGGAAAACAAAACCGCTTTAAAGGCAGAAGAACCATATTCAATATGGCTTGAA
>NZ_DEZM01000192.1:0-10753 GCF_002364825.1 Acinetobacter sp. UBA3132
TCTAAAAAGCATTTTGTCAATCAATTTCAAAAAGGAAAGACTCCATCTCCAGAGTCTGTGCAAGCGTATCAGCTTTTAGATACTTGGTTTAATCAAGCTAGCTCCAATAATGTAGATTTAAAGCTATTTGTATCTGAATAAACTATTGTGTTTTTAAGACTAATTAACAGGTCTTTTAAAAGACCTTTTAATTGGTTATTATTTATATATTTTTTATATGTCTAGGACATCGCCAAGATAAACAATATTATCCACTCACGCTTTGTCGCAAGCTTTTCAGACCTTAAAAAAGAACCCAATGGAAATGGTCACTAATGGTTTTATCGAAACAATATCATTCTTAAAATTACATCAGCTGAATAATTTACTTGTTAAAATCAAAACAGGAATTTTCAGGAATGAATGGAATATGGCAAAAGAATTTACAAGAACTTTTAGGAAAGCGTAGCCTTGAAAGTCAAAAACGAATTTTAGAAAAGGCAAATGAAATTTTAAATAATCTTGTTCAAGAAGATCGTCAATTATTAAAAATTGCCGAAGAAGTGCAAACTGAAGAAACCGTAAAAATTAGTCTAAATGAACTACGAGCTCGAGTTCACAAAAACCACACTTCATAAAGTTTGTTTAGATTAGCCACACTTTGATGCGCTCCTGAACTCCAATGGTGCAAAATGGCCTATTTTTTAGGCATACTTAAAAAATAAATTATTCTTGTTTTGCCTCTTTTTTCGTATGTAATTAATTTCCCACGCATTCTCCTTAAACCTATTCTATTTTTATATTGTGGCATGCTTTATGCATTTATTTATATACAACTATAAATAGAGGAGAGCAATACACTTGATCACTCATAATCACAAACATCGGTTAACCATTCATGTATAAAAAGAATAGCGAGGACATGATCATCAAAATGGAATAAACCGGTGAAATACAAAACTTACTTTTGCTTTAGAACAAGCCCCATCTCACTGTTATGGGGCTTTTTTTCGACTTTTTACCCAATTTTATTTATCACCTTCCAATAAGCACAAACTGGCACGCTTTCTGCATTTTCCTAAGTAATACGAAATTCTGGTTTTGTAATATCCACAGGAGATGCACATGAACAATCCGACATCAAATAAAAAAATGCATCCATGGCTTCACTTTCTGGTTGAGCTGCTCAGCGTACGCGCAGGCTTTCACATTAAACAGTCTTCCCAATACCAACCCAAGGATCAACATCGTGCCTAAACAAAAATTGGCACGGATCAGTATTACCGTGCCAGAAACCACGCTACATGCAATGGATCAAAAAATTGTCGAGCAGCACTATGAAAGCCGCTCGCAGGCCATAGTCGACATGATTAACCGCCACCTGATTGATGATCTGGTGGTTCGCGATGAAGTCATGGTTGGCACACTTACCTTGCTCTATGACGTCAGTCTGAAACCGCTGCGCAGTCAACTGGTCGATCTGCAACAGCAGTATCTGGCACAAGTGATCAATTCACTGCATATCCAGCTGGATGATGAAAAAATCCTGCAAGTCATGCTGATGCAGGGCGCGAGCAGTGACCTGAAAGAAATTAGCGAACAATTTATTGCACTGAAAGGCGTGATTAAAGGGCATCTCGAACTGATGGATGCCGTCATGCCGCCTATTCCACAAAATACCGAACACACTTAAGGAGAACAGCTGTGCACAACTTATGGACTGTACAGGACTGGCAACACGCCTACCAGAATAACAATATCCAGCTTAGTGACCTGATTGAGTATGTTGCCGGGTTGAATAATGACGATCATGCCTGGATATCAATTGCGACAGCCGCACAATTACAGGCACAAATTGATGCATTGACTGGTGCAGATAGTGCAAGCTTGCCACTTTATGGGGTGCCATTTGCGGTCAAGGACAATATTGATGTTGCAGGGTTCTATACCACAGCGGCTTGTAAAGAAGCAGCTTATCTGGCGACTTCCGATGCAACAGCAGTAGCCAAATTAAAAGCTGCCGGTGCAATCGTCGTGGGTAAAACCAATCTGGATCAGTTTGCGACAGGTCTGGTTGGGGTGCGCTCCCCATACGGCGCAGTGAAGAACAGCTTTAATCCTGAATATATCAGTGGCGGTTCGAGCTCAGGTTCCAGCGTGGTGGTAGCCAATGGATTAGTACCATTTTCACTGGGTACAGATACTGCAGGTTCAGGACGTGTACCTGCAGGACACAATAACATTGTCGGACTCAAACCGACCAAAGGCTGGTTCTCGACTACAGGCCTGATTCCGGCTTGCCGCACCATCGATGTGATTTCGATTTTTGCCTTAACGGTGGATGATGCCTGGCAGGTGGCGCAAGTCATGCAGGGCTATGATGCCAGCGATGAGTATTCCAGAATGCATCCTCAAAATGTACCGAGCCAATTTTCAAAAGGAAAAATTGCCATTCCGGATACACTGGAATTTTATGGTGATGCTGAAACTGAAAAAGCATTCCAGCTGGCGATCACACGTGCACAAAGCTTGGGTTATAGAGTTGAGCCGATTGATTTTACTCCATTTCAACAACTGGCGACTGCACTTTACAACCGCTCTTGGGTAGCTGAACGTACCAGTGCCGTGGAAAAAATGGTACAACGTGAGCACACCCATCCGGTAATTGGCCAGATTATTGCGCAGGCAGACCGGTTCAGTGCGGTCGATGCCATGCAAGATGAATATGAACGCGCCCGCCTGAGCCGCGTTATTCAAAATACACTGGCAGATTATGATGCCTTGATGGTGCCTACGGCACCCACCATTTATCGCATTGCAGAAGTAGAAGCCGATCCTCTAGTAAAAAACAGCCACATGGGCGCTTATACCAATTTTGTCAATTTTGCTGATCTGTCGGCTTTGGCGCTACCCAATAGCATTCGTGCCGATGGTTTGCCAACGGGCGTGACCTTTATTGCGCCAGCTTGGATGGATGAAGCACTGGCCAAATTCGGGCAAAAATGGCAGCAGGCAAGCCAATTGAAGCTAGGCACCTCTGAACGCCCATATGAAAAAACAACTGAAATCTCATCAGGTCACAGTGTCAAACTGGCTGTCGTCGGTGCACATCTAAGCGGAATGCCGCTGAATTTTCAGCTGACCACACGCGGTGGCACCCTGATCAAGCAGACCCGGACTGCTTCGCATTACAAACTGTACGCTTTAAAAAATACCACACCGCCAAAACCTGGCCTGCAATACAACGCGAAAGGTTGTTCAATTGAAGTCGAAGTCTGGGACATTCCGCGTGCACTGTTCGGGGACATTGTTGCAGAAGTTCCGGCACCTTTGGGGATCGGTAATGTCCAGCTGATTGATGGCACATGGGTCAAAGGCTTTATCTGTGAAGGCTATGCACTTGAAGATGCTACAGATATCAGTCATTTCGGTGGCTGGCGCGAATTTATGAAATCTAAACAACTTTCAAATACCAAATTTAAATGTGAATGCATAGGGGAAGTCGCAAAATGATCAAAAAAGCACTGATGTCCGTTTCCGTACTGTCTGCAATCCTTTTTAGTGGCTGTGACAATACCGCTAAAGTACCTGAACCAAATGCCAAGGCAGCAGGGAGTGTGAATACTCAGCCCATCCGGATTGGTTATAGTGACTGGCCGGGATTTGTGGCCTGGCAAGTGGCGATTGAAAAAGGCTGGCTGGAAGATGCCGAAGTTAATGCCGATTTTAAATGGTTTGACTATTCTGCTTCACTCTCTGCATTCGCAGCGAATCAGCTGGATGCTGTACTGGTGACTAATGGTGATAATCTGGTCACTGGCTCTGGCGGGACCAAGGGCGTAATGATCATGGCGACTGATTATTCTGCCGGAAATGACGTCATTATTGCCAAGAATGGCATTAATTCGATTCAGGATCTGCGCGGTAAAACAGTTGCGACTGAAAAAGGTCTGGTCGATCACTTGTTACTGTCCACTGCACTGGATGATGCCAAAGTTGGCCTGAATGAGGTCAAACTGGTTAATACCATGACCAATGAATTGCCACAGGTATTTGCCACTGCCGATATTGATGCGATTGCAGTATGGCAGCCAGTGGCAAATCAGGCACTATCTGCGGTGGCCGGTTCCAAGATTATTTTCACCTCTAAAGACAAGCCGGGATTAATCTACGACACCTTGACCGTGAATCCGACTCATCTGGAAGCCAATAAAGAGCAATGGAAAAAGGTGATTCAGGTCTGGGATAAAACCGTCAAATACATCAATGATCCGGCGACTCGTGAAGATGCTGCACAGATCATGTCTAAACGTGTCGGGGTCGATGCGAAGACCTATATGCAGTTCATTGATGGTACGCATTTACTTGATCTGGCCGCCAACAAGAAAGTCTTTACCAAAGGTGATGGTTTCGACTCGATCTATGGTTCCAGCTATCATGTGAACAAGTTCAATGTGGCCAACGGCATTTATACGACTGAAATGAACGTGGATGGCGTTATTGTTCCCACATTAGTACAAGAACTCAAATAGAGCATATCTCCTCATTCGGGAATGTAATCTAAACCCATAAAAAATCCCCAGATTGGGGATTTTTTACTATCAGATGAATATCAAAAAATTAAAGCTGCGTACTTTTGGAAAAGACATTGATAAAAATAATGCCAATGATCATAAACGCCAGACCGATCAGCGCAGGAAGATCCAGTTGCTGTTTAAACACCAAGAGACCAACTGTTGAAATCAGGATAATGCCAGCACCAGACCAGATTGCATAGGCAATGCCCATTGGAATGGTTTTCATGGTCAGTGAAAGGAAAAACAGGGCAACGGCATAACCGGCAATGGTGGCAAGTGAAGGCCAGAGCACGCTAAAACCATTGGAAGCTTTCAATGCAGAAGTTGCAATGACTTCTGCAATGATGGCAATCGAAAGATATAAAAAAGACATATTTCTCCCTATAACACCCGTTCTGCATGCTGCATCAGGTGATCCTGTTCTGACTTCAGCCAGCTTTCAGCTTGTGTAGTCGTGGGGGTCGCATATTGAAATTGGTAATCCGGCTGGTATATATCCAGCTCAAAAATCAGGTCAATGTCGCGACCATCTAAAATGACATGCTGAACCAGACGGGTCTCATCGAGAACTTCAAAATTTTCTAGGTTAAAGGCTTTACCTGTCTCACTGCTGCGGGTGCTGTAAGTTTTAGCTTGACCATCAGCCCCGATAGAAACTTCAAAACTTTCCACCAAGGCAAACACGGTCGGATCGACAGCTTTCAAGTCCATTTGAGCGACTGCACTTTGCACTTCAGGCAAACGCGTCAGGGCATAGGCAATATGATCAGCACAAATAATCAGACCACCATCCATTTCCAGTGTCTGACCAGATTGAATATCAAGCGCAGACTGAAGACGCAGGCCTAAAAATAAACCGTGTTGTATCTGCTGGCGCCAGTCTTCGACATAGACATTACTTGGAGAAAATTCCAGAATGCAGTTGCCAATCGCATGTAGCTTGGCTGGTTCCGGCCATTGCACATGATTCTGGTAATTGGCGTAGTCTTTCACTTCCCAGGACAATAGCTGGCTGGCGCTATCCCAAAGCGTATTGCCAATCCAGCCTTGGCGTTCCTGAACAGCTGTTCCGGTCTGGCTTTTTAGACGCAGATCAATGGTAAAACTGCGCGACTGAAACCAGTACACAATGGTGTTTTCATCGGTCAGGCCATTATAAAAACTGATGCTTTTACGCCGGAAAGCACCATATAAAAAGCCCGGAATAATCTCTGGCTGAGGGATGGTGGGCTTTAAAGTCTTGATCACTTCAAACAGATTCATAATGCTGTCTCCGTCTGTTCTTCAAGTCCAAAAGAGGAAAGTGGTACAGCATTTTTTAAGATCAGTTCACCGCTAGCAACGCGCTGTTTTAAATATTGAAAGGTCTGGGCGGTCTGATTAAACAGGTGCTCACCCCCGATCAGGGCAGAATATTTGGAATTTTCAGTGTGAATAACCGGTTCAATCACGGTGTCATAATTGCAGGCGCAAAACAGCGGGAATGAATAACGTTCTTCCGAGACCTTTTTCACGCGGTGCTTGGTGGCGAGATATTTACCATTTGACAGAATTTCCATCATGTCACCGATATTCATCACCAGTGTATTTTCAATCAGTGGAATGTCGATCCATTCACCGGCTTTATTCAAAACCTGTAAGCCGGGTGCGGTGGGTAACAGCAGGGTAAAGCATTCGTAATCGGTATGTGCGCCAATGCCTTCGGCATCTTTCACTTCCGGATTATAGGGATAATGAATCAAGCGTAGCTGACTTGGTGCATCAGTAATTTTGCTTGCGAAAAAGTCCTCGCGAACGCCCAATGCCAGTGCAAAGGCAGAAAAAATCTGCTGGCTGATTTCACGCAGATGACTATAGTATTGGCTGACAATAGACTTGAAATCCGGATGGTCTGGCCATAAGGTTGGCCCCAGTAAAGGACAGTCTTTTCTTACCCCCTGATAATCATAATTGACATCATAGGCTTCTTTTAAGTCATAACTGTTGCCGGCAAACTGTTCTTCACCAATCGGCACATAGCCGCTATGGTTTTTTGATTTGCCAATATAGTGCCGCATTTTGGTGTCCAGATCCTGTGCAAAATAGGACTGGGCCATTTCAATCAGGGCATTGGCGTAGTCAAAATTAAACTGGTCGCCTTGCAGATAAAGAAATCCGACTTCTTTACAGGCCTGATCCAGAGCATTTGCTACTTCAATACGATCGGCTAAATCCGGACTTTGCAATTTTGAAATATCAACCAGTGGGAGTACATATTGCGCTTGCATGGCAATCACCTCTAATGTTGGTCGTCCAACACAGCGATTAAAACCTTCGGGTCGTCCCAAAGGTATTTTGGATAAGATTATTTATTGCTGCTGACCTTGGTCATACGCGGAATGACCGGCAATTCTGCCAGTGCCGGATCCAGTTCATCTTCTTCAGCATGCACCAGATAATCGACACGTTGTCTTAACTGTTTAAATTCAGGACTAAGCATGACGTCTGGATGGCGTGGACGAGGTAGATCAACTTCAATAATTTCCTTGATTTCACCCGGATTGGCTTTCAGTGCAACAATACGGTCGGCCAGTAAAATCGCTTCATCCATATCGTGGGTCACAAAAATAATGGTAATGTCGATGTTTTGCCAAAGATCCATCAAGTGGCGTTGCATTTTTTGTCGGGTATGAGGATCGAGTGCCCCAAACGGTTCATCCATCAGCAGGATTTTTGGCTCATTGACCAAAGCCCGGGCAATCGCGACACGCTGTTTCATCCCACCCGACAGTTCATGCGGATACTGGTTTTCATACTTTTCCAGACCAATAATATTGATCCATTCGCGTGCCTGTGCTTCGGCCGCCGCACTACTTTGGCCTTTCATGCGCGGACCAAACATGACATTTTCCTTGACGGTTTTCCATGGAAATAGGGTATAGCCCTGGAACACCATGCCACGCTCCGGACTTGGGCCGGTAATGGGCTGTCCATCCACCAGAATCTCACCACTACTATAAGGATCCAGACCGGCGACGACACGGCTAAAGGTTGACTTGCCGCAACCGGAAGGACCAATCACACAGATAAATTCACGCTTATGAATTTTGAGATCAAGGGCATTTAAAACCGTACGTTCGGTTTTGCCATGACTGAATTTTTGTGTCAGTTGCTTCGCTTCCAGAATCACCGGACGGCTATAAATCTTGTCAAAGTATTCGCGGGTATTAAATTCAGTGTTTTGCATCAGTTGGCTCCCGGTTTCCATTTAAATAAGCGTTGTCCCAGTTTCATTAAAATCACATCACAAAGCAGGCCAATCCCTCCAATAATCAGGATCGCGGCAAAGACATTATCAAAGTTCTGATAGCGGGCTTGCTGGGTAATGAACCAGGTAATTCCTGAGGTACTGCCAATCAGTTCTGCTACGATCAGGTAAGTCCATGCCCAGCCAAGCAGCACGCGCAGATTACGGTAAATTTCCGGAAGGGCTGCTGGAATGACGACATGCAACAGGCTTTTGAGTTTATTGGTGCCCAGGGTAAAACCGGCTTCAATCAGGCTGCGATCCACCAGACGTGTGGTATTGGCAATAATCAGGATTTGCTGGAATAAAGTTCCAATCACAATGATGGCAATTTTGGGTGCATCATTAATGCCAAGAATGGCGACAGCCAGTGCACCAAAGGCTGGAGCAGGCAAGTAACGGAAAAATTCGACAAAGGGTTCAGTCAGCTGGGAAACTTTATTGGAGAATCCACATAAAATGCCAAGTGGAATACCGACCAGGGAAGAAATAAAGAACGCAGTAAACACCAGCTTGATACTGTGCCACAGACTTTCATGAAACCAGGGCGCATTGGCCTGAGCAGGCTCTGTGGTAAAAGCCGTGACCAGTGCAATGGCAACTTCATGGGGTGCAGGCAGATAAATCGGATTCACCAGAATACCTTGCGGCGGAGCCAGACCCTGATCTACCGCAGACTGGGCAGCAGAAAAAAACAGGTTTTTATCAATACGACTATCCACCTGTAAATAGGCAACACTACCTGAATCCGTAATCTGGACTTGTGGATGCCAGATAAATGGCAAATAGCTGACTGCACACCAGATGAGAATTGGTATTAAAAACGACCCCAAGCCAAACAGTAACTTATTTCTGTGACTGAGTTCACGTGCAACGTAACTCATAGTGTTGCCCCTCAATATTACAAATTTTATAAAACGTAATACTGACTAAGCAAAATGGATGCCATGATTAACTAAAATCTTCAATTTGATAAAAGAATCTGATATTCAAAAATCATTAAAAAATAAAGTTTTTGACTTACTTAAATTAACCTTCTGGTTACGTATAAAAACATAAAACATAGCATTTCAGTCTTTATTGGTTATTTTTTAATCCAAACTATTTCATATCTTTACATTGGTTTAATTCAGTTTTGTTTTTCTTTAAGGTATTGCTCACTTCTTAACTCATTGAATTATAAAAGGGGAGCAATGCTAGAATTTAAAAATCAAATCGTACACGGCGCAATTTTCGATATGGATGGAACCATGTTTGATACCGAACGCTTGCGCTTTCAAACCTTGCAACAAGCTTCACATGAGCTGATTGGCATTGAATTTTCTGAAAGTTATTTAATGCAGTGTTTGGGCCTTAGTGCTCGTAGTGCAGAGCAATTGGCTAAAGAGCGTTATGGAGAAGATGTACCTTATGCCGAGATTCGTCAACGTGCTGATGTGCTGGAACTGGAGCACGTGCGTCAGTACGGCGTTCCGATTAAAAAAGGTTTATTACAAGTGCTGGAACGCCTGCGCAAAGCTGGTCTGAAAATGGCGGTAGCCACCTCAAGCCGACGTGCGATCGCAGAAGAATATTTAATCAATGCCAATGTCTATAAGTTTTTTGATGTACTGGTCTGTGGCGATGAGATTAAACAGGGGAAACCTCATCCGGAAATTTTTATCAATGCAGCCGAAAAAATCAATTTAAGTCCGGCCCAGTGCCTGATGTTTGAAGATTCTGAAAATGGTCTGCGCTCTGCCTATGATGCAGGTGGTATGACAGTGCTTTTCAAAGACATCAAAACACCGAACGAGTCGATGCTGGCACAAGCCCAGTATTATTATGAAACGGTCGAAGATTTCTTGACGGAATTAAACCAGTTTGTGCCCGTTCTGGACATGCCAGAACTACAGACGGCTTTTCCGCAAACACTGAATCAGTTGACGGTCGGGATACACGGTTTTGGTGCAATTGGTGGTGGTTATCTGGCTCAGGTCTTATCACACTGGGATGGATACACTCGTCCGCGCAAAATAATTGCTTCGACACGTAATCCGCTGTATCAATCAAGCGTCAATGCTTTTGGTACTTATTGTATCCGCTATGGACAGAATTCGTTTGATCAACGTATTGAAAATATGAGCGTGATTGATGCACATGATCTGGAACAGATGCAGAACATGTATATTGAATCCAGTCTGGTCGCCATTTGCGTACCAGAGGAAGCACTGGTTTCTGAAGCGGAGGTCATTGCACAAGGTTTATACGCACGTTATCTGGCTGATGAGCAGCGGGATCAGCCACTGACAGTGCTCATTATCCTGAATAAAATCGGTGCTAAACAGAAGGTGATACAGCAGATTCTGAACAGTCTGCGACGGATTACCGATGAACAGACTGCACAGAAGATTATGGATCAGCATTACTTCTGTGACACCGTGGTCAACCGTATGGTGTCCAAGCTATCAGACCAGAAACTGTATCGTCAGTTGCGCATTAAATACAACATGTTCAAGCAGTACCAGCTAGATGAAGATCTGTCCACCGTTGATCTGGATGATTCAACCGCATTGAATGCCGAGCAGGAACATCAGGCAGGTCTATATATAGAAGACCTGCGCCGTAACTTCCAGCCGAGTCATATCCTGCAGTCGATGGATCTGATTCTGTTTAATGCTGAAACGGATATGCCGATTTATGTAGAAAATAACAGTCCCTTACTGGCGAAAATGCGGCAGATGATTCTGGTGGATGATATTGCCAATATCCAGCTGATTAAAAACCGCTTATGGAATGGCGTACATGCGATGATGGCCTGGTATGCCAGCCTGCGTGGACATCCGACTATTGGGATTGCCATGTCAGATCAGGCAGTCAGAAAATTTATGCACCAGTCCTTAGCTCAGGTGAAGCATAGTCTATGTTACCA
>NZ_DEZM01000192.1:10896-30601 GCF_002364825.1 Acinetobacter sp. UBA3132
GAAGCATAGTCTATGTTACCAGATTCCAAAACATGCCTCAGATCTGGAACGTCTGGCTCAAAGCTTTAGTGAATCTTGTGCCCATGCTTATCAGGACCCATGCGCACGTGTAGGTCGTGAACCCCTCAGAAAACTTGAGCACAATGAGCGGGTGATGGGCTCGTTGGCGACCTTGCTCAAATATAGCTTGCCTTTTGATGTGGTTTTAAAAGGAGCAGTGCTCGGTTATGTCTATGCTCTGGAGCAGGGCGAATGCGAGCAGCAGGAACTTTTAATGCATTTGCAGATCCAATTAAGACATATGGCATTAGAACCGCAGCTCTATGAGATGTTGTATGACGAAATGGCACAATTCATCAATCAGATCATTGCTGGAAAATTGTCTTTGCAGAAATTTATGCAACTGAATTTACAACAGGCATTCAGCTGAATAAAACGTTAAATCTAAAAGACCCAGAATTTTCTGGGTCTTTTTTTATGGAAATAGGCAATGTTTTAAACAGTAGTCGCTTCTTGCTGATAAATACAGGATTGCGCAATCTGTTTTTTCTCGGTTGCGGTCATTTCAATATCTTCCCATTTTTCCATTTGCTGCAAGAGCCAGCTAAAATCTTCCAGTTTGGGTTGGGCACTTTCACCATGCATATTACGGATAATTGTCTGAATCTTATGGAAGTCATAAACATGCTGATGATCAGAACATTCAAACTGGATAATCTTATAATCGACCAGCATCTTCCAGACTTCAGACAGGTCAGTTCTCTGTTGCAAATCGGCCTGGGCTTTCTGAATCGCAGTCACTAAAGCTTTTAAGGTCAGTGGATGTTGTTCTGCCCACTCCTGACAGACTGCTAGTACTTTGTCTGCCACTGCAGGAATAATATTTGGGCTGGAGGCCACAATAAAACTATGACCTTCAATCTGTGCCTGTATATTCCACGGCTCACCCACACAAAAGCCATCAAAGACATGTTGGGCAATACCTTTCACCATCGAGGGCGGTGGCGAGGTTAGCATATGAAAGTTTTTAGCCAAATCTGGATCGGTCAATGCCAGCCATTCACGTAAACAGAAATGATGGATTGAATATTTATATACATGCGCCAGATTCACACGTTTATTTTCTTTCAGGGCTTGCACGACTTTTTGCGAACTGGTTTTTTCATCGACATCCGGATGTAAATCCAGCGCATAGCAAAGATCCTGGCGCAGACTTATAAAGGCCTGATTAATACTGAGCACCAAAGGCGTTTGCAGATTGGCTTTCAGTTGATCCTGACCAAGTGCTGCGGCTGGCAACATCGCAGACAGGCAGTGCGCGACATCAAGGAAACCATAAGCCAGACGGTCACGCAGACTGGCCCATGAAGCTTCCCGGATCAAGTTCACATTTAAACCTTGTTCCTGAAAATAACCCTGTTTTTCCGCCCATAAGATCGCGACACAATCGAGCAAAGGAATAAAGCCGATGTTAATTTCATGCTGTTCCAGTTCAGACATTTTCTTCTCCTTATTCGCCCGATAACAGTTTTTGTGCATCCAGCAGACGCCTTGCCATTTCACCCAAAGTTATGCGGTGACTCATGGCATTTTTTCGCAGCAGAGCAAAAGCCTGTTCTTCGCTCATGGAATGCAGTTGAATCAGCAAGGATTTAGCTTTGTCGATGTCACGGCGGTCTGCCAGCTTATCTTGGGTTTCCTTGAGATCATTCAGCAGTTTTTTATGCTTATGGAATTGCTCAATGGAAATCTCCATGATGCTATTCAGCTTGCTCGGATCGATACCATCAACAATATACGCCGTCACACCGGCATCAATCGCGCTTTTGATGGTGTCCTTATTGGAGTTCTGGGTAAAAAGAACCGTAGGTAATTCATACTGGCTCACGCAACTTTCGATAATGTCTCGATGCGGGTGATCCATATTCAATAGAATGACATCTGCCTGTAGATTCTTGACATGCGCCATACTCAGATCGTGGACGATCAGGCAGGCAACGACGATAAAATCATGCGCAGTCAATGAATCCTGAATAAATTCAGCACGCTCGGCATTGTCATCAATGAGTGCAATTTTAAGTTTTGGCATATTACAGCTTTATTTTGATCCAATGATCGGTACATCTTGAACGGATTTATATGCAATTTTTGCGCCATTCTTATGCAATGTTAAATAGGGTTTTCTGTATTTTTATGATTCCTTTTTGTGCAAAAGCTTTGAAATAGTGCAATTCCATCAATGTCGTAGGGGATTGCACTGCCTATAAATAAGTTGGGCTAGCGCTTTATCTTTAAAAAATAAGTAAAAAAGCCTTTTTTTATAAAATTGGCATAGATCCTGCTAAGTATTTAACAAGATAAGAGTATTGAGTCAAAGGCGACTTATACCTGAAAATTTAGACGGCCAATGACGTCCGTTCTGTTCGATTCTGACCTGCCAAAGCCACAGGCCAGGATATTTATAACGTTCAGTTCTGGAGGAAGATGGTCATGTCTTCAAATTTACAAGCTCAAAAAGCAACAAAAATAACTCTATTCAGTTTTTCCAGCGCAGCGATGCGTGCCTTCCACATGAGCTGGCTGGCATTCTTTGTCTGTTTCTTCGCCTGGTTTGCCTGTGCGCCGCTGATGCCGGTCATTGCGGGTGAATTCAATCTGACCAAAGAACAAATCGCCAATATCAATATTGCTGCAGTTGCTATCACTATTCTGGTTCGTCTAATTGTGGGGCCTTTATGTGACAAATACGGTCCACGTAAAACCTATTCTGCATTACTGATCATCGGCAGTATTCCTGTCTTTGGTGTCGCAGCTTCTAATAGCTACGAATCTTTCCTGTTCTTCCGCTTATTGATTGGCGCCATTGGTGCCAGCTTCGTGATTACCCAATATCACACCAGCATCATGTTTGCGCCAAATGTCGTAGGTACGGCAAATGCGACAACTGCAGGCTGGGGCAATGCAGGTGGTGGCGCCACGCAGGTATTGATGCCATTAATGCTGGCTGCCCTGGTGATGTTCGGTGTTGAACAGACAATGGGCTGGAGAATTGCACTGATTGTGCCGGGCGTGATGATGGTGATAGTAGGTTTCCTGTACTGGAAACTGACTCAAGACTGTCCTCAAGGCAACTTTAGTGAATTACGTGCCCAAGGCGTCAGTGTCGGCAGTGATAAAAAAGGCGGCATGGCGATTCTGATGCATGCAGCGAAAAACTACCGCGTCTGGATCCTGTTTGGTGCCTATGCTGCCTGTTTCGGTATCGAAATCTTCATTCATAACATCGTGGCAATGTACTACGTAGAAAACTTCGAGTTTGGCCTGAAAGAAGCGGGTATGGCTGCGGGGATCTTTGGTTTGCTGGCGTTATTTGCACGCGCCCTGGGTGGCATTGTATCTGACAGAGTCGCACTAAGCAAAGGTCTGGATGGCCGTACCAAAGTATTGTTTCTGATGATCCTGCTGGAAGGTGTGTTCCTGGTGGTGTTCTCACAAATGAACAGTGCAATGTTGGCAATCCTGACCATGACGGTATTCGCCCTGTTTACCCACATGGCCTGCGGTGCGACCTATGCGCTAGTGCCATTTATTGACCGTGATGCACTGGGTGGTGTGGCGGGCATTATCGGTGCAGGCGGTAACGTAGGCGCAGTTGCAGCAGGCTTCTTATTAAAAGGCATGCTGGATATCCAGACCACATTAATGGTGCTGGGTGGGCTGGTAGTGATTGCTGCGAGCTGTGTACTAATGATCCGCTTCTCGGTTGAGCATAAGGAAAAAGAGCAGCGTCTGTTTGAACAGGCGATCCAGGATCGCAACCTTGCTGAAGCGCAAAATTAATACCAGATATTTTAAAATTAGTAGGAAGTAAACATATGAAAATTATTATGATTGGTCATGGCATGGTGGGCCACAAATTTATCGAATCTGTACTTGAACAGGCGGGCGATGAGGTTGAAATCACTATTCTGGCTGAAGAACCACGTTTGGCATATGACCGTGTTCATTTAACTGAATATTTCAGTGGAAAATCAGCAAAAGATTTGACCCTTTGCCGTAGCGACTTTGCGGATGCATATGGGATCGACCTGCGCTTGGGCACTAAAGCAGTTTCAATCAATCAGCATACTCGTACTGTGACTACCCAGCATGGTGAAGAGTTAACTTATGACAAGCTGATTCTGGCAACGGGTTCCTATGCTTTTGTTCCGCCAATCCCGGGGAATGACCGTGAAAATTGTTTTGTTTACCGTACGATTGAAGATCTGGATGCAATTCGTGCAGCCAGCCTGAATTCAAAAACCGGTGTAGTAATTGGCGGAGGGCTGTTAGGTCTGGAAGCAGCCAAAGCACTGCGCGACCTGAATCTGGAAACACATGTTGTTGAGTTTGCGCCACGTCTGATGGCAGTCCAGATTGATGACCTTGGCGGAAAAGTTTTACGTTCAAAAATCGAAAATCTGGGTGTAAAAGTTCATACCCAAAAAGCAACCTCATCTATTGAAGACGGTGCCAATGCTAAACATGTGATGAAGTTTGGTGATGGTGCTGAACTGGAAACCGATATTATCCTGTTCTCTGCAGGGATTCGTCCACGTGATGAATTGGCGCGTCAAAGCGGGCTGGCCATTGGTGAACGTGGCGGAATCATGATCAATGATTACTGTCAGACTTCTCATCCAGATATTTACGCGATTGGTGAATGTGCACTCTGGAATAACAAGATTTTTGGTCTGGTGGCCCCAGGCTATGACATGGCACGTATCGCTGCGAAGCATGTGCTGCAAGAAGAATGTGCAGCATTTGCTGGCGCAGACATGAGCACCAAGCTGAAACTGATGGGTGTAGATGTTGCTTCGGTGGGTGATGCACATGCCATGACACCAGGTTCACTGAGCTATTTCTACGCCGATGAAGCGGCTCAAGTCTATAAGAAAATCGTGGTCAATGCCGAAAAGACCAAACTGTTGGGTGCAGTACTGGTCGGTTGTGCCAAAGAATATAACGACCTGCTGCAAATGATGCTGAATGGACTGGCTGTACCTGAGAATCCTGAAAGCCTGATTATGCCGGGCTTTGATCAGGCGACTGCTAAAGCAGGTGGTAGCGGTGTGGATCTACTTCCAGACAGTGCAACCATCTGTTCATGTAATAACGTGTCTAAAGCAGATATCTGCTCTGCGATTGCTGATGGTTCAACTTCACTCGGCGCTCTGAAAAAATGCACCAAAGCAGCAACCGCCTGTGGTGGCTGTGCGCCACTCGTCACTCAAGTATTGAAGTCCGAGTTGCAACGCCAAGGCGTAACGGTGAATAACCATTTGTGTGAACATTTTGCTTACTCACGTCAAGAGCTGTATCACCTGGTTCGGGTTAATGAAATCAAAACGTTTGATGACCTGATTCATCAACATGGACATGGGCTGGGCTGTGACATCTGTAAACCGACGGTAGCGAACATTCTCGCATCTTGCTGGAATGATTTCGTCTTAAAACCAAGCCATGCTGGCTTGCAAGACAGTAATGACTACTACCTGGGCAATATCCAGAAAGATGGTTCTTACTCAGTCGTGCCACGTATGGCGGGTGGTGAAGTTACACCGGATGGCCTGATTGCGATTGGTCAGATTGCTAAAGAATATGGCCTATATACCAAACTGACAGGCGGTCAACGTGTCGATATGTTTGGTGCACAAGTGCATCAATTGCCTGAAATCTGGGAAAAACTGATCAATGCCGGTTTTGAATCAGGTCATGCTTACGGTAAATCCTTACGTACCGTGAAATCTTGTGTCGGTAGCACCTGGTGCCGTTATGGCGTAGATGATTCGGTTGGCTTGGCGATCTTCCTGGAAAACCGTTACAAAGGCCTGCGTTCTCCACATAAACTGAAAATGGCCGTGTCTGGCTGTACCCGTGAATGTGCCGAAGCACAAAGCAAAGACGTCGGTGTGATTGCCACTGAAAAAGGCTGGAACCTGTATGTTTGCGGTAACGGCGGTATGAAACCACGCCACGCGGAACTACTGGCATCTGACCTCGATACTCAAACCCTGATCCGCTATATCGACCGTTTCTTCATGTTCTATATCCAGACTGCAGATCGTTTGCAACGTACTTCGGTATGGCGTGACAACCTTGAAGGTGGCCTGGATTATCTGAAAGATGTCATCGTGAATGACTCGCTTGGTCTGGCCGCTGAACTGGAACACCGTATGCAGCATGTGGTGGGTACTTATCAGGACGAATGGCGTACTGCGATTGAAGATCCTGAAGTTCGTAAACGCTTTAAAACTTTTATTAATGCCAAAGCTGAATTGCAGAATGATCCTCATGTTCAATTTACTGAAGTACGCGGCCAGATCCGTCCGAAAACTGAAGCTGAACGTGATATCACACGTATCCCAGTAGTTGAAGCCTGATTCAAAGCATAAGGAAGAAAGAAGATGACCATTTTAAAAGATATGAATGAACTGAATTGGGTCGAAGTGTGTGCACTGGATGACATTACCCCAAATACTGGCGTAGCGGCATTGGTGGAAGATCAGCAAATTGCTTTGTTCCGTGTAGGTCATGAAAAGCGTGTTTATGCCTTAAGTAACCAGGATCCATTTAGTAAAGCATTTGTAATTTCACGCGGGATTCTGGGTGATCTGCAAGGGGAACGCGTCGTCGCTTCACCGATTTACAAGCAGCATTTCAGTCTGGCAACCGGACGCTGTCTGGAAGATAAAGACCAAAAGCTGCTGGTATTTCCGAGCAAGATTGAAAATGGCAAAGTCTGGATCAGTCCGACCCCTCAAAAAACCTATATCACCAATAATGGCACTTCTCAGGAAAAGATGAAGCTGGTTTTGGTGGGTAATGGCCTGGCTGGTATGCGTTGTTTGGAAGACCTGCTGGATATGGCACCTGACCGTTATGAAATTACTGTGATTGGTGAAGAACCGTGGGGTAACTACAACCGTATTATGCTATCACCAGTACTTTCGGGTGAGAAAACCATTGATGACATCATGCTGCATCCACATGCCTGGTATGCTGACAAAGGCATCCGTCTGATTGCCGGTGATCCGGCGGTTCGCATCGACCGTCCTCGTAAACACGTATATACCGAAAAGGGCGAAGTGATCAGTTATGACCGCCTGATTCTGGCGACTGGTTCCAAACCATTTGTTCCACCAATTCCAGGGAGTGACTTAACAGGTGTACTGAGCTTCCGTGATATTTATGATGTCAACAACATGCTGGATTACTGCAAGACTCGAAAAAATGCCGTAGTCATTGGCGGAGGACTTTTAGGTCTGGAAGCAGCGTATGGACTAAAACAGCAAGGCATGAATGTGACTGTGTTGCACCTGATGGACCGTATCATGGATCGCCAGCTAGACAGTAAAGCCAGCCAGATGCTGAAAACAGCGATTGAGCAGAAAGGTATCACGATTCTGACTGCAGCGAATACCGAATGCCTGTTTGGTGAAGAAGGTCATGTGACTCAAGTCAAACTCAAAGACGGGACTGTGCTGGATGCTGATCTGGTGGTGTTTGCCGTGGGGATCCGTCCAAACATGACTTTAGCACAAAGCGCAGGCTTACGTTGTAACCGTGGTGTATTAGTGAATGATACCATGCAGACTTTTGACCCAGGTATTTATGCGGTGGGTGAATGTATTGAACATCGAGGTCAAACTTTTGGTCTGGTTGAACCACTTTGGGGCCAGGCCTTTATTTGTGCATCACATCTGGCCGAGCATGGCAGTCTGACGTTCAAAGCGCCAACTGTTCCGACTCAGCTGAAAGTAAGTGGCTGTGATGTATTTTCGGCAGGTGACTTCGAGCCAAAAGAGGATTTTGAAGATATCGTGCTAAATGATGAGAAACGTCAGATCTATAAACGCATTATTATTCAAAAAGATAGAGTAATTGGTGCCGTGCTGTTTGGTGATACTGAGGATGGTGCCTGGTATGCCGAGCTAATTGCAGATCAAACCCCAATTGCAACGATTCGTAACAAGCTGCTTTTTGGTCGGGATTTTGCATTAAAGAAAGCAGGGTAATTAGATCTCTGTAATTAGTACTTCATAAGAAGGATGTCCTAGCCTCAAATGGAGTGCTAAAGCAACCGTTTACGTGTAGGCATTCCCTTACTTTTGAAAGATCAAAAGTAACAAAAATCTTGGATTCCCATACATTACGTCCTGTAATGATGGGTATCGGTGGCATCCATGCCACCTCACGATAGTGAATGCTTACATGAATTTCATATTTGAAATAAAGCCAAGATAAAAATCGGAATTACGTGAATTTAGATAATTTAGGAGCACAGCAGCAATGAATAGTATCCCAGTGGTGGAACTGCATAGCTCCACAGAATTAAAAACTAAAACCACACAGACCACATGCCCATATTGCGGCGTGGGTTGTGGTGTGACTGCACATGTAACGCCGACCACATCAGGTCCGAAAGTGACTGTTGAAGGTGATGTCAAACATCCTTCGAATTACGGAAAATTGTGCATCAAAGGCAGTAATCTGGTTGATACCTTAGGATTGGAAACCCGTTTATTGCATCCAATGTTAGGCCGTAAAGACCAGCGTGAAGTTACTGATTGGGATACTGCAACTTCAACGATTGCCTATAAATTCCAGCAATACATTGAGCAGTATGGCCGTGACAGCATTGCCTTTTATGTCTCGGGTCAGCTGCTGACCGAAGATTATTATGTGGTGAATAAGTTCGTCAAAGGCTATCTCGGCACGGCAAATATTGATACCAATTCACGCCTGTGTATGTCTTCGGCTGTTGCTGCACATAAACGAGCTTTTGGTGAAGATCTGGTTCCAGCCAGTTATGAAGATTTTGAACATACTGACATGGTGGTTCTGGTGGGTTCCAATACTGCATGGTGTCATCCGGTGCTCTACCAGCGCATCATGAAAGCCAAGGAACAGCGTGATCTGTTTGTAGTCGTGATTGATCCGCGTTTTACCAGTACCTGTGAAGCAGCAGATCTGCATCTGCCTATTCTGCCAGGGCAAGACGTTGCATTATTTAATGGCCTATTACAGTACTTATATCAGCATGGTGATGTAGATCAGGAATTTGTTGCTGCACATACCCAAGGGCTGGAACAGGCCTTGGCCAGCAGTACTGCGGAAGCTTCGATTGAAGATATTGCGGCACGCACCGGTATTTCAGCTGCTAAGCTGAGTCAATTCTTTGAAAAATTTGCCCAGATTGACAAAGTCATGACGTTGTTCTCCATGGGTGTAAACCAATCCTCCCGTGGCGTAGATAAAGCCAACAGTATTATTAACTGCCATTTGCTCACGGGTAAAATTGGCAGACTCGGTGCAGCCCCATTCTCTATGACCGGCCAGCCAAATGCGATGGGCGGACGTGAAGTCGGTGGCTTGGCCAATATGCTGGCAGCCCATATGGATTTAGAAAATCTGGAGCATCAACAGCTGGTGCAAAAATTCTGGCAAAGTCCATATATTGCCAAGCAAGCGGGTTTTAAGGCAGTTGATCTATTCCAGGCAGTCGAAAGCGGCAAGATCAAAGCCATCTGGATCATGGCAACCAATCCGGTCGTCAGCTTGCCCGATGCCGATCAAGTGAAGCGTGCTCTGGATAAATGTGAATTCGTAGTGGTCTCTGATATCTGTCAGGATACGGATACTACTCAATATGCTGATGTATTACTTCCAGCTTTAGGCTGGGGCGAAAAAGATGGAACCGTCACCAATTCGGAACGCCGTATTTCAAGGCAACATGCCTTTTTAGATGCGCCGGGTGAAGCCAAAGCTGACTGGTGGGCGATTGCACAGGTGGCGAAGCAAATGGGTTTCAGAGGGTTTGATTTTCACAATAGCCATGAAATTTTTAAAGAACATGCCGGCCTCTCTGCCTATCAAAATGTAGAAATTTCCCAACGTCTAGAAACCCCATATTTCCGTTATTTTAATCTGCAAGGCTTGAGTAATTTAACCACAGAAGAATATAACAAACTGGAACCAGTGCAATGGCCGGTTTCGGATAAACAGCAACCTGCTCAATCTGTAGGAAGATTATTTGCCCAAGGCCAGTTCAGTCATGCTGATGGTAAAGCAAGATTTATTGCAACTACTGCAATTGATCCGGTCAATCAGGTTTCCAGTGAATATCCTTTAGTTCTGAATACTGGTCGGATTCGTGACCAATGGCATACTATGAGCCGCACTGGATTATCTGCCAATCTCAGTACACATCGTGCCGAACCGTATTGTGAAATTCATCCGAATGATGCACTGAAATACGGGATTCAGGATAGTGAGCTGGTCGAAGTTCGTTCTGAATGGGGACAATGTATTTTACGTGCTCAGGTTAGTGACAATATCCGTCGTGGTCAGGTCTTTGCACCAATCCACTGGAATGATCAGATGGCATCCGATGCACGTATCGGCAAGCTGGTGAATCCAGTGGTCGATGCCATTTCTGGTGAGCCTGAGTTTAAGCATACGCCAGTGTTGATCCAGCCATTCCATACCCAGTGGCAGGGCGTGCTGTATGTACGTGAAGGTTATGAAAGTTATGTGCAGTCATTTATTGACAAGAGCATCTGGTGGACCAAGGTAAAGGCTATTCGTGCGACACGTTATGAAATTGCGGATCGTCAGAAATTTAGCACCACGACCGAGCAGCTGAAAAGCCTGTTGCCTTTTACTAAAGAGGACTTTGAATGGCTGAATCTGGAAGACCAGACTGCACATATCAGCCATAGCGTAGTGTTGCAGGATGGCAAGCTGATCGCCAGTCTGTATATCGCTCCGAAAGCGCTGTTACCAGATCGCGACTGGTTATCGGGGCTGTTTCAGCGTGAACGACTCAGTGCCATGCACCGTAAAGCGTTGCTGGCTGGTCAGGCGATCTCAATGAGCAAGAGTGAAGGTGCGCTAGTGTGCAGCTGTTTTAAAGTCGGTAAAAACCGCATCATCCAGACGATTAAAGAAAAAAATATCACCAACGAAAAACAGGTGACCGCATGTCTAAAAGCCGGCGGCAACTGCGGTTCCTGCTTACCTGAAATTCGTGGCCTGATTAAAGCTTGCCAGACGGAGTCCGTATAATGAAAAGAATCCATAAGAGCATGAATTATCCACCCACCGATTTAGTCATCCTGGCCGGTGGCCAGGCGCGTCGGATGAATGGCATTAACAAGCTGCTGCAAAAGTTTGATGATGAAATTCAACTGATCAAGATTCACCAGCAGCTTAGATCGCGTGTTGGTCAGGTCTGGATCAACAGCCACCGTGATCACTCCATTTATGAACGCCTTATTCCATCAATCCGTTATTTTCAGGATGATGAACCGGGCTTTCACGGACCCTTGATGGGCATGAAAAGTGCCTGGTCTCATGTGCATTCGGACTACGTGCTGTTTGTACCATGCGATGTGACTTACATTCCAAAAAAGGTTATTTCTGGATTACATCGGGCCATGCAGCGAGATCCTCTTTGTGAAGTGGCTGTAGTGGAAATAAATGATATAGCATTGTATCCATTCTGCTTACTTAAACGAAGCAGTTTGCCGACACTGGTTCAGCATCTCGAACAAAATCAGCGCAGTTTAAGACATTGTTTTGCGAAAATGCACATGCAAATGGCGCGATTTAAAAATCATGCACTGTTTTTTCACAGCATTAACTCCTTTGATGAATTGCAGCAGCATCAGCAACTGCATTTTCTCTAAGTGCTGAGTGAATGGTGCTTAAAAGCAGGGCAATACATCTGTTTAAAACTCTTATTTTTCTTAAATTCCAATAAATCGCACTCAAATATTAAAAAACCGCAATTTCTGCGCAAAGTTGGAACATTTATTGCAATTTAACCCTAGAGCAATAGCAATTTAATAGGGCATCGGTCAGCAAAACATTTGGCTAGAAACAAAGTTGATGATCGACCCTGATGGAATAAGTAATGAACCATATCAATCCTTTACAGCAGGCTGAACCAGTCCCGGTATTTCAGGATCAGTTTGGACGCAATAAGCGTAAGCTCCGTATCTCTGTGACGGATCGCTGTAATTTTAAATGTGTTTATTGCATGCCAGAACATCCAGAATGGATGAAAAAACACGATTTACTCAGCTTTGAAGAACTCTATCATTTTTGTGAATTCATGGTTCGCCGTGGTATTGAACAGATCCGGATTACCGGTGGCGAACCTTTAATGCGCCAAGGTGTGGTGCATTTTATTGCTGAATTACAACAACTGAAAAAAAGCGGCTTGAAACGTATTTCAATGACTACGAATGGTCATTATCTCAAACAATATGCAGCAGAATTAAAGCAGGCCGGGCTAGATGACCTGAATATCAGTCTGGACAGCCTGGATGCAGAGCAGTTTGAACAATTAACTGCAAAAAAACTGCAACCCGTATTAGAAGGCATTCAAGCAGCCCAGCAGGCTGGCTTTCAAATCAAAATTAATACAGTACTCATCAAAGGCATCAATGATGACCAGATTTTGTCTTTGGCACACTGGGCCAAACGCGAACAAGTTGAATTGCGTTTTATCGAGTTTATGCCACTCGATGGCGACCAGAACTGGTCACGTGATCATGTGGTTAGCGAGCAGGACATTCTGGATGAATTGGCTACAGAATTTGAAGTAAAGATCAGACAAGGTCAGGGGACTAATCCAGCACGAAGCTATTACATTGAAGGTATGTCGATCGGCATTATTTCAACGATTACTAATTCATTCTGTGGTAACTGTGACCGTTTACGACTGAATGCTCAAGGTGAATTATTTAACTGCTTATTCTCAACTCAAGGTCTAAAACTCAAAAACAGTATTCAACAGTTAAGACAGCACCTAGCATCAGCTGAACAAACCCTGCAACAACAGCTGCAACCCTATATCTGGAATAAAGCTGCTGGCTTTCAGGCCATTCAGGCTCAGCAAAGACTGTTCAATTCCTCCCATAAAACCCATTCAAATTTCCGAAAAATCAGCATGCATATGATAGGAGGCTAAGATGACTACAAAACTTCAATCATCGATTACCGTCAAAATCGAATCTTTCGGTGCGATCGAACGTCAGTTACCTCAAGATTTAACTGTGCAATGTCAGATAGACAGTCTGGTTGCCGATGTACTCAATAAAGTCATTCAGTCCTTTCCAGAAGCTTTCAACCTGTTAGAGCGTTGTGCCTGTGCCATCGGTGAAGACATTATTTCTCGTCAGACTCGATTAAATCAGGACAGTACTCTAGTGTTGCTGTCACCGGTCGCAGGAGGTTGAGATGGAACTGAAACAATTTGCCCGTATTCAGGGCACACCGCTGCAACAGGACGTATTTGATGGGATTCAATATTTTCCTGAATGTGGGGGAATCGGTATTTTTATTGGAACAGTACGAAATCATCATGAAGGTAAAGCGGTTAAAGCACTGAAATATACCTCTTATGCACCTGTTGCTGAAAAGATGATTCGCCAGATCGAGCAGGAAATTCAGGCTGAATATGGCGTGTCCTATGTCCGAATTGTACATCGCATCGGTTCATTGGATATTGGTGATATCGCCATTATTGCCATGGCCTATGCACCACATCGTCGGGAAGCTTTTCAAGCCTGCGAAGAAGCCGTGGAACGGGTCAAGCATGAAGTACCGGTCTGGAAAGAAGAATTCTATATGGATGGCAGTAGTCAATATGTCGAAGGTTGCTGCATTCGTCGTGACCAGGGTTCAAATCATCACCCTCATAGAAAGCATGCGCATACTCATAACTGTACTGATGCACATACATCGGAAAAATTGCCTTTGAACCTGATCCAGCCAGATGTTCCTGTTTATCAATGGCCGCTATAAATTGAAGTTTGAGTAAAAAATGAAAAGATTCAAGAAGGATAAGCCATGAAAGATGTCGGAATGAAACCGGAGAGTTACCGCACTGCTATTGCCACCGGGATTCTGCATGCGCCGCCACACTGCATTGAATTACTGCGTAATGGTAATACCGACAAAGGTGATGCGCTAAAAACCGCTCGGATCGCAGGGATTTTAGGCGCAAAACGTACTGATGAACTCATTCCTCTATGTCATCCACTGCCAATTTATCGGGCCGATGTGGAATATGAGCTTGAAGAAGCTCATGTAGTGATTACTGCGGTAGTGGAAACGATTGGTCCAACGGGTGTGGAAATGGAAGCACTGACAGCAGTCAGTCTGGCAGGTTTGACCCTTTACGATATGCTGAAACCACATTGTGAGCCGGAAGAATTATGTCTGGATCAGGTTAAACTGGGGCAAAAAAAGGGTGGAAAATCACATTTCACCCGTGTTCTGAAAGAACCTTTACCAGCCTCTGTCATTGTACTTTCTGATACCGTGGCATCTGGCAAGAAAGCCGACACAGCCGGGCAGAATGTGATGGAAATTCTGGAAGAAGCTAATTTTGGCTTTATCCACTATCAGGTGATTCCGGATAGTCCTGAACAGCTAAAAGCTTTAATTGAACAGCAAAAAAATGATTATCCATTAATTCTGACAGTGGGTGGTACGGGACTCGGCCCTAAAGATCTGACAGTGGAAACTATTCAACCCTTACTAACCCGTGAAATTCCGGGACTGATGGAAGCTGCACGCAGTTTTGGTCAACGTCGTACACCTTACGCAGCACTGAGCCGTGGTGTCGCAGGTTATATCGAAAACAGCCTGATCCTTACCTTACCGGGTAGCCGCCAAGGGGCTAAAGAATCCTTAGTGGCGATTTTACCTGCACTCGTACATCTGTTTGATGTACAGAAAAATATTCCCCATGCAGGAGGCTATCAATGAACTCTGCTGTAACGACAGAACATTCCGTCTGTGGCAGTGAACCCGGCCTAATTTCTGTCGATCAGGCTCTGCAGATGATTCTAGATCATACTGATCATTTAGCCATTGAAAAACGGCCCTTAAGTCAGGCACTGAACCGTTTCGTAGCCGAAGATATTTATTCAAAAACTCAGCTGCCGATATTTTCGCAAAGTGCTGTAGACGGTTATGCCATCTGTATGGATATCGACATGCCAGCAGAAAGCAGTTTTGAACTGATTGGTGAAATTCGTGCTGGACAGGGAGCTGATCTGATACTTGAACCAGGTCAGGCAGTACGCATCTTTACTGGTGCGAAAATTCCGTTGCAGACCTCGACGGTGGCACGACAGGAAATTGTACAGCTCAGGGACTCGACCATTATCTTGACTGAAGCCTTGCAACTGGATGCTGATATCCGTCAAGCCGGTGAAGAAATTCGCATGGGCCAATGCCTGGCTGTTCAGGGGCAGCAGCTCAGTATTGGGACAATTGCAGCCTTAAGTATGGCGGGCGTGCATGAAGTATCCGTTTATCGCTATCCTAAAATTGCAGTCATCATTACTGGTGATGAAGTCGCTGAAACAGTTGAAGACTTAAATTCCGGCAAAATTTTTGATGCCAATGCTCCTTTAATTCAAGCCTGGTTCCAGTCCAGAAACCAGCAGGTTGAGATCATGCATGTTGCCGATACCGAACAGGCGGTCAGCGCGCTATTTAAAAGGCTGAGAACCCAGTACGATCTGATTCTGACCACCGGTGGTGTATCGGTAGGAGATTATGACTTTGTCCGTCCGGTCGCACTAAAACTGGGTTTTGAACAGTTATTCTGGAAAGTCAAACAGAAACCTGGCAAGCCAATGTTCTTCGCCAGATCTGAGCGACCCGATCAAAGTCCATGTTATTTACTCGGCCTGCCGGGTAATCCTGCTGCAGTCTATATAGGCATGCAGATCTATGTATCAACCTTAATCAGTACGTTACAAGGTCAAAAGCAATTACCACAATGGTTTAGTGCAGTAATGAGTCATGACTTAAAAGCCGATAGCCGGGAACGTTTTTTGCGTATGGCATTAAGTTTTGAATCGGGAATGCTAAAGCTTTCCAGCTTGCCGAAGCAACAGTCGCATATGCTGAGTAACCTGATGCAGGCCAATTGTATTGTCCGTATTCCGGCGGCGCAAAGCATCCAGACCGGTCAGATCCTGCAAGGTCTGTTTATTTAAGGAATATGTCACCGATGAAAAAGGGATTGATCTTATTCAGTGCAGTTTTCCTTTCCTGTTCAGTCCAGGCTGGCAGTACCGTCCGAGTCTATGCGGCCGCCAGTCTGAGCAATGCGGTGACGGAGATTGCCAGACGTTATGAAAAACAGTATCCCTCAATCAAAGTAGTGCTGGTCTTTGCAGCGTCTTCATCGCTCGCCCGACAAATTCAAACTGGCGCACCGGCTGATATTTTTTTCTCTGCCGATCAGGACTGGATGAATTATCTGGTAAAAAAACAAAAAATAGCTAGATCTCAAGTAAAGCCCTTATTAAGCAATGAACTGGTATTAATCAGTCCTTTACAGCGTCAGCAAAGCTTTCAGGCCAGTTCTCAATTTAATTTTGCCCAGTCCTTTCAGGGGTATGTATGTACCGGACAAATGGAATCTGTGCCTGTTGGCAAATATGCCAAACAGAGTCTAACCAATCTGAAATGGTTAAAGGGTCTGCAAGGCCGCATTGTCGGAACAGATAGTGTACGTTCGGCCTTGGCTTTTGTGGAACGTGGTGAATGTCAGGCCGGGATTGTGTATAAAACCGATGCGTTACAGAGTAAAAAAGTGAAAATTGCTGGGGTCTTTCCAGCTCATACGCATAGCCCGATTGTCTATCCAATTGCCTTGACTCAGCAGGGCAGTAAAAATGCCGATGCAGTCAAATTCATACGTTTTATGAGTCAGCATACCGAGGCGAAAAAGATTTATCAGCACTATGGTTTTAAACTCTAGGATGGTTCCAGTATGCTGACACCAGAGGAACTCAGTGCATTGTATCTGTCAGCAAAGGTTGCAGGTTTTGCCACAGCGATCAGTTTGCCGTTTGCCATTTTATTGGCGTGGATTCTGGCACGTTATGAGTTTCGTCTGAAATATGTGGTGGAAACACTGTTGCACCTGCCGATGGTTTTACCACCTGTGGTATTGGGCTATTTATTATTGATCGTCTTTGGTGGCAATGGCTGGATTGGACAATGGTTGCAGCAGTGGGGCATTCAGCTGGCTTTTAACTGGAAAGGTGCAGTGCTGGCCGCCATGATTGTAGCTTTCCCCTTAATGGTGCAACCGATCCGGTTGTCCTTTCAAATGATTAATCCGCAACTGGAACAGGTAGCAAATTCTTTGGGTGTTCAGCCCTATAAAGTTTTTTGCAGTATCAGCTTACCGCTGGCGTTGCCCGGTATTCTGATTGGCAGTATTCTCTGTTTTAGCCGCAGTCTGGGCGAGTTTGGTGCCACTATCACCTTTGTTGGCAACATTCCTGACGAAACCCGCACCATTCCGATTGCGATCTATTCCCTATTACAGCAACCTGATGGCGAACAGATGGCTTTACGACTGGTGCTTTTATCTCTAGGTCTGGCTTTTGCAGCATTATTGGCGAATTACTGGATTATGCAAAAATATCAGCAGAAAATTCAGGAGCGCTAATGCTGCAATGTGAGTTTCATTATCAAAAGGATGCCTTTAGTTTAGATGCAGCAGTCCAGATGCAGAATTCTGTCTTGGGAATTGTTGGACCTTCGGGAGCAGGCAAAACTACTTTTCTTAAATTACTCCTTGGGCTCTATCAACCACAATCTGGCCATATTCATTTAAATAAACAGATCCTGACTGATGCAAACCAGAAAATTCATATTCCCATCCATCAGCGTAAAATCGCCTTGGTATTTCAGCAGGCGATGCTGTTTCCACATATGAATGTTGAACAGAACCTGCTTTACGCCAAAAAATGGGGCAAATTGGAACAGGAAAAATTCCAATTAAAGGAGATTGCTGAATTATTGGAAATTGATCATCTATTGCAGCGTCGGGTTCAGCAATTATCGGGTGGGGAAGCACAGCGTATTTCGATCGGGCGGGCGCTGTTGTCCAGTCCTGAATTACTGCTCTTGGATGAGCCATTGACTGGCCTGGATACCAAACTGAAACAGCAAATCCTGCCATTTTTTACTCGCATCCGCGATGAAATACAGGTGCCGATGATTTATGTGACCCATCATCATGAAGAGCTGGAACAGCTGGATGCAGAAATTATTGAATTACAGGATCATCAGCTAAGCAATTCGCCGAGATAACTTTTTTTAAAAATACTTATAAAGAGAAAATAAAATAAATTTCAAGTAATTTGGCTTGGCGTATAATCTTCAGTCATTACCGGATACTACATGGATGAATATGACGGATATTGCACAGACCGAAGTAACGCGGTCTGCCTCAAAAATGGTTTTACCCATTGTCTTTGCTGTTGCCCTTGCACATTTCTTAAATGACCTGATTCAAGCCTGTTTACCAGCCATCTATCCCTTATTGAAAACTAATTATGACCTGAGTTTTGGTCAGATCGGCTTAATCTCTCTCGTGTATCAATTGACGGCGTCTTTATTACAACCTTGGGTGGGCTTCTATACTGACAAATATCCAAAGCCTTATCTTTTACCGATCGGTATGGGCTTTACCCTGTTTGGGATTCTGCTGTTAGCTCTATCTCAGAGTTTTGTAATGCTATTGGTTTCCGCTGCAATTATCGGGATCGGTTCTTCGACTTTTCATCCGGAAGCATCGCGTGTAGCGCGTATGGCTTCTGGTGGCAAGCTCGGTACTGCACAATCAGCCTTTCAGGTCGGTGGCAATAGTGGCTCTGCAGTAGGACCGTTACTGGCTGCACTGATTATTATTCCGAATGGACAGGCATCTTCGGCATGGCTGATGCTGTTTGCTGCTCTTGGCATATTTGTATTATTTAAGGTTAGCCGCTGGACCATCACGAATAGCCAGAAACAACTGAAAAAGATGGGTGCTACAGCAGCGTCCAAACTGCATGGAATCACTTTAATCCGTGCGCTTGGTGTCATTGGTATCCTGATGATCGCCAAATTTACTTATACCGTGAGCATCAGTAATTATTTTACTTTTTACCTGATTGATAAATTTGGTATCTCAATCCGAGATGCGCAGCTCTATCTATTTGCCTTTTTGGGCGCCGTCGCTTTGGGCACTTTCTTTGGTGGACCCATTGGAGACCGGATTGGCCGTAATGCAGTGATCTGGTTTTCCTTTTTAGGTATGGCACCATTTGCCTTACTCATGCCGTATGCCAATTTATTCTGGACTTGTATCTTTTCAATTTTCGCTGGCCTGATTTTATCGTCAGCATTTTCAGCGATGGTGGTGTATGCTCAGGAAGCAGTACCAGGCCGTGTGGGTACGATTGCCGGTTTGATGTTTGGCGTAATGTTTGGCATCAGTGGGATCGCAGCAGCAGGATTAGGTTATGTGGCAGATCATACCAGCATTGCCTGGGTATTCCAGTTATGTTCATACCTGCCATTATTGGGCATACTGAGTTTCTTCCTGCCTAAAACTCAAAAATAAAAACAGGATCAAGACCTAGGTTCAAAACAGAATATTGCCTATCTTAAAACCTCAAAGATGAAGCATTTTTGAGGTTTTCTTTATATTTCATCTGAACTTTATAAAGGGAAGATTAGGTAAAAATATGTGATTGATATTGCATTGCTTTATTTAGTAAATATTATGCTAGATTATAATGAATAAAATATATCCAATTTAAGAATTGGAATAATAATTGCTTAA